>JAZRFG010000138.1:0-26055 GCA_045661265.1 Eubacteriales bacterium | reverse complement strand
GGATCATTCCAGACCCATCTGACCCATCAGCTTTCGGTTGAACTCCTCAGCGGTGTTATAGCCCATCTTCTTTTGTCTGTTGTTCATTGCCGCGATCTCCAGAATGATGGCAAGGTTTCGGCCGGGCTTCACGGGAATGGTGATGCTGGGTACCTCGATGCCAAGGATATCCATGGTCTGGTTGTCAAGGCCCAAGCGGTCGTACATTTTACCCTGTACCCAGGGCTCCAGATTGATCACAAGGTCGATGCGCTCGGAATTTTTGACCGCGCCCATACCGAAGATGCGACGCACGTCCACAATGCCGATGCCGCGCAGCTCGACGTAGTGGCGAATGATGGCGGGCGCCTCGCCCACCAGACTTTTGGCGGAAACGCGCTTGATCTCCACGGCGTCGTCCGCGATCAGACGGTGGCCGCGCTTGACAAGCTCGATGGCGGTCTCACTTTTACCGACACCCGAGTCGCCAAGCAGTAAAAGTCCCTCGCCGTATACCTCGACCAGTACCCCGTGGCGGGTGATGCGGGGGGCGAGCTGCACGTTCAAAAAGGCGATCAGCGCCGCCATAAACGGGCTGGTCGTGCCCTTGGCACGGAAAAGCGGAACACCATAACGCTCGGCCGCCTGTAGCATCTGTGGAAAGTTGCCGAAGCCGCCCGAAAGCACGACGGCGGCGGGGGCGTGGGAGAAAAAGGTTTCGATTTTATCCTCGCGCACACTGTCGGGCTGGTCGCTCAGATAGGTGTACTCGGCGCTGCCGAGAATCTGCACGCGGGTGTGGTCAAAGACCTTGAAGAAGCCCGAAAGAGCAAGGCCGGGGCGGTGCACCTCCGGATTGGAGATCATAATTTCCTCGGGGTCGCCGGGAAGATAGATGGTTTCCAGCTTAAATTCCTTGATCAGGGCGGAAAGCGGAATGCTGTATTGCTCGTGCATGTAAAGGCCCTCCTTGCGATAGTAACTTCATTATAACACATCGCGCGGGTTTTGAAAAGGGCTTTTTGTTTTTTTCTTACGCGGGTGTGTTCACAAAATATTCACATATGTATAGTAAGATAAAGAAGTAACTTCAAAAGAGGGGAAGCTTTTTATGAAACATAAGATCTTTTTGCGCCTTGGCGCCACACTGTTGTTGCTTAGCGTGCTGGCTTGCCTTGCCGGCTGCGGTGCCGGCACCGTTCGCGCCTCCTCCAATGCGAGCGAGGTCGTTGCCACGGCGGGCGAGATCGAGATCCTTTACGATGAATACTATTATCTTGCCATGACGCGCATTCGCGAGCTCAAGGCCGCGCACGGCGAGGACGCCCTTTCCGATCCCGCTGTGCGCGAGGAGCTGGAAAGCTTTTTGGCAACCAACCTTCTGACCGAGAGCCACGCGCTGCGCGCCCTTGGTCTTTCCTACGGGATCGACGTCGAGGAGGGAAGCATTGCGGACAGCGTGAAATCGCACATGGAGGGGATCCTGGAGGAGACCTTTGAGGGGGATCGTGACGCGTACATCGAGAGCTTGCGTGCGGATTATTTGACCGATCGCTACGTGCGCACCTTTGTGGCGGTGGAGAATTATCTTGCCGTTGAGATTATCAAAGAGATGCTGCAACGCGGCGAGCTGGATAGCTCTGACGACGCCGTGATGGCCCGCTTGCAAAGCGACGATTTCATTCGCGTCCGTCAGGTGCTGATCGAAAACAAGTATAGCGGCGGCGCTGAGAAGGCCAAGCAAAAGGCCGAGGCGCTGCGCGCCACGGTGGCAGCTGCCACAACGGACGAGTCGCGTGATGCCGCGATGATAAAGGCAATGGCGCAAAGTCTTGATTTCAGCGACGTGGGTGACGGCTTGTATTTTGCGCGTGGCGAGATGAAGGACGCGTTCGAAGAGGTCTCTTTCTCGCTCCCTCTTTACGGTGTGAGCGAGGTCATCGAGGTCGATGGCGGCTACACCTTCGTGATGCGCTTGCCCAAGGTGCAAAGCTATCTGGAGAAGAACCTGGAAACGCTGAAGACCAAGAGCTACTTCCTTGTGCTCAACGAAAAGCTGGGCAAGTGGATGGACTCTCACACCGCCGAGCTGACCGAATTTGGTAAATCGCTGGATCCCACCGCGCTTGAGGTGATCGAGCCGGACGGCGGCGAGGGCATCTTCACCGTGATCTGGGTCGGCGCTGTTGTTGTCGGCGTGCTGGTTACGGCTTGGGTGGTGCGCGTGCTGCTGTTGCGCCGCAGCTTGAAAAAGGGGAAGCTCCCCATGAAAAAAAGCACCCGTAACGGGAGCAAATAAGGGACACGTATGAACATTTTGTTAGAGTATTTGCTGTTATACAGTACCTGCTCGCTGGGCGGCTGGTGGCTGGAGGTCGTGTACCGCGCCTACCGGCACCGCAAGGTGGTCAACCCCGGCTTTCTCACGGGGTGCTATCTTCCGCTTTACGGCGTGGGCGGTTGTATTTTGTATTTCCTTTGCGGCCTGGAGCTCTATTTCCTGCCGTATGAATTCCTGCGCGTGGGGCTGATCCTTTTGCTCGGCTCTGTGATCATGACGCTCATCGAGCTGATCGGCGGCCTGATCTCCGTGAGGATCTTCCACGTCAGACTCTGGGACTATTCGGGCGAATGGCTGAACTATCAGGGACTGATCTGCCCCAAGTTTTCGCTGTTCTGGGGCATCATCTGTGCGCTGTACTATTTCTTTATCTATCCGTATTTCCACGTGTTTGCGCTGCGTACAAGCGACCTGCCCTGGATGATCCTTTTGGTGGGAATGTTCCTTGGTGTATTTCTTGTGGACCTGGCACATTCCATGCGATTGATGCAGCGTGTGCGCGGCTATGCCCTGCGCATGAAGACGCTGGTGAATATCGACCAGCTCAAGGTAAACGCCAGAGAGCATTTTCAAAACGAGCAGGGGAAGAAATCGCCCTTTAACTTTTACCGCATGGTCGGCCGTTATATGCAAGATATGCAATCCTATCGCCAACAGATCGGCCACAGGGGAGAGGGGAAGAAATGAAGATCACCTACGAGCAAAAAAAGGAGTTCGTCAAGCTGGCAAGAGAGATTCTGCGAGAGGGACGTTACTCCGAGATGAAGAAATATTATTCACATTCCGACGTGACCGTCTATACGCACTGTATCAAGGTCGCCTTTGCCGCGTATGCCTTTGCCGTCAAGCACGATATCCGCTGTGACCGCAAGGCGCTGGTGCGCGGTGCGCTGTTGCACGATTACTATCTGTACGACTGGCATGACCCCAACAAGGGCTTCCGCTGGCACGGATTCAAGCATCATCGCTTCGCGCTGCAAAATGCCGAGCGCGATTTCCCGCTTTCCAAGCGCGAGAGAAAGATCATTCACTCGCACATGTTCCCGCTGACCTTTTGGTGTGTGCCCACCTGCCGCGAGGCGTGGATCGTCAGCATCGCGGATAAGATCGTTGCCACAGAGGAAACGCTGAAGAAGTATAAAAAGTGATTTAGCGTCGAAACGGTGTGAGAAAACACCAAAAAATAGGGCGCGGACAAGAGGGCGGGGACACCAAGCTCTTGGCCGCGCCCCCATTTTTTGTTGACAAAATGCAAAGAGTATAGTATAATATACTCTATATCATTATATGCGTGCGCGAATTGCGGAAAGGAAGAGCTTTATGCAACGTGTTTCCAAGGAGAATTATTATCTGGATATCGCCCAGACCGTGTCTGAGCGAGCCACCTGTCTGCGCCGTCGCTTTGGCGCCATCATCGTGAAAAACGACGTGATCGTTTCCACGGGTTATAACGGTGCGCCCCGCGGGCGCAAGAATTGCTCGGATCTGGGCTTTTGCTATCGCGAAAAGATGCAGATCCCGCGCGGTGAGCGCTATGAGCTTTGCCGTTCGGTGCACGCCGAGCAGAACGCCATCATCGCCGCACCCCGCGAGCAGATGCTGGGGGCAACGCTGTATATGGCCTGCACCCTGCCCGACGGCACGCTGCAGGGCGGGTGCAACAGCTGCATGATGTGTAAGCGCACCATTCTCAATGCGGGCATTGAAACCGTCGTCGTGCGCGACACTCCCACCGAATACCGCGTGGTCAAGGTGACGGATTGGATCGAGGACGATGATTCGCTCAGCGGAAAGTTCGGGTACTGAGATGCGCCGTATCCTTTTGATCTGTCTTTTGCTTGCATCGCTCTTGCTTGTGGGCTGCTCGCCGCGCTTTTCCATGACGGAAAGCGGCTATACCGATACCAAGACGGGGCGGCATTACGTCGCGCTGTCCGCTTCTTTCGAGGCGGCCGCGGGCGGCGAGGAGGTCGGCACCTTTGAGGACGAGAACTATGGCCGCGTGGTGCACTTTCGCGTGATCCCCGGGGCAGATGCCACGCGCTTTCTGACGGACGAGTACGGCTCTGTGTACTGCGCGGACGAGCAGCTGCCCGACGCGTCGGCGTGGAGCGTCAAGCACGTTATGATCTGCGAGGAGGAAAGGATCACCGTGGAGCTTTCCCGCGTGACCGAGGCGTCGGACGTGGAAAAGATCTGCCGCGCGTGGTTTGAGGGCGAGGAGGTCGAGCTGCCGCTGGATGCAGCGAGCACGGTACGCCATCTGAAGCTGGTGAGCGATGCGTTCCCCGGCGTGTACTATGGCTTCCGCTTCTATCTTTACGAGGACGGCAACGCCTATTTTTACAGCACCGTCGATCGCCGTGCCGTTGCCGTTCCCGCTGAACTTATTGAGATGCTTGCTGTGGAAGCCGCGGAGTAAGGGGTAGCGTATGGATACCGCACAGCTTTTGAAGAAAACGTGTGACGGCGACGCCTTTGCGCCGCGTCGCATTCTGTTCGTATGTACGGGGAACACCTGCCGTTCGCCGATGGCGGTGGCACTTTTGAACGAGCTTTCCCGCCCGCGCGAGATCTGCGCCGACGACGGCACGCTTTGCGTGGCGCCGCGCTACGTTGCCGCGTCCGCGGGGCTGTATGCCACCGAGGGGGATCCCATTACTGCGGCGGCGGCCGAGGCCTTGCGTGCGCAAGGCATTCTGCCCACACCCGATAACGACTACACGACGCATCGCGCGCGCCTTGTGACCGACGAGCTTGTCGCCGAGGCGGACGAGATCGTGGGGCTGACGGCCTCGCACGCGATGCAGCTGATGCTTCGCTTTCCCGAGGCGGCGTCCAAGATCAGCACGCTGCCTATCGACATTCCCGACCCCTTTGGCGGCACGCCTGAGGTCTATCACGCCTGTCTTGTGCTTCTGCGCAACGCGCTGAAGGCCAGCTTTTTCGCAGGAGGCGCGCAGTGACCCCCGTGCGCGTCGCGCGCGTCCACCTCGCGGCAATCGCGCAGCTGGAGCGCGAGGCGTTCGTGCATCCGTGGACCGAGCAGGCGCTCGAGCTGCTTTGCACGGACGCCGCGTTCGGCTTCGTTGTGATAGAGGGCGAGCGCGCCCTTGCCTACGGCGGCATGATGTGCGTGGCGGGCGAGGGACAGATCACGAATATCGCGACCGCCCCTGACTGCCGCGGCAAGGGACTTGGCAGCGCGGTGATGGCGGCGCTGCTGTCACACGCCCGCGCGCTCGGGCTGTTTGAGATTTCGCTTGAGGTGCGGGAGAGCAACGCCCCCGCCATCGCGCTGTATGAAAAATTCGGTTTTACCGTGGCGGGCAAGCGCCCGCGCTTTTATACCAATCCCACGGAAACGGCATTGGTGATGCTTTGCCCCATGGGAGAGTGAACGGAGAAAAAGGTATGTATATTTTAGGCATGGAGAGCTCCTGCGACGAAACCTCCTGCGCCGTTTTGCGCGCTGAGGACGGGAAGCTGGAGATTCTTTCCAATATCGTGGCATCGCAGGTGCAGACTCACCGTCTTTACGGCGGCGTGGTGCCTGAGATCGCCAGCCGCGCGCACATCGAGGCGGTGAGTGGCGTGACACGCGAGGCGCTGGAACAGGCGGGCATCAGCCCCGCGGATCTGGGTGCCGTTGCGGTGACGGCATTCCCGGGCCTTATCGGTGCGCTTTTGGTGGGCGTGAATTTTGCGAAGTCCTTCGCGTTTGCAAACAACATCCCGCTGGTGGCGGTCAACCATATCAAGGCGCACGTGGCCGCGGCATACCTCGGCGAGGAGCCGCTCAAGCCCCCGTTCCTTGCCGTGGTGGTGTCGGGTGGGCACACCTCGATCTTTGACGTGCGCGACGAGATCGACTTTGAGGAAATCGGTGCCACGCGTGACGACGCCGCAGGCGAAGCGTTCGATAAGATCGGGCGCGTGATCGGTCTGCCGTACCCCGGTGGCTCGGCGCTGGACAAGCTGGCATACGAGGGTGACCCCCACGCAGTGAAGCTCCCCTCGCCTGCGCTTGGCAAGGACACGCTGGACTTTTCCTTCAGCGGTCTAAAGACCGCTGCGCTCAACTATGTCAATCATTGCAACCAACAAGGCACGCAGGTGCCCGTCGCAGATCTGGCCGCCTCCTATACCGAGGCGATCGTAGCCGGTGTCGCCGCCAAGACCGAGCAGGCGCTGGCACAGACCGGACGAAAAACGCTGGTGCTGGCGGGCGGCGTTGCCGCCAACTCGCATCTGCGCACGCGCCTCGCGGCGCTTTGTCGCGCGCGCGGCGTACGCTTCTGCGTTCCCTCGCTCTCGCTTTGCGGGGACAACGGCGCGATGGTGGCCGCAGCGGGGTATTTTGAATACCGCGCGGGGCATTTTGCCGGCACCGACCTCAACGCGATGGCGCAAGACCCCGCCAACTGGCGTGTTTGAGTTTTGTCAAGAGTTTTTTGCTGATTTTTTTGAAAAAACAGAAATTCGTCGTTTTCGATAAGTCGCATTTTTTGCACTTTTCCACAGAGGTTTTCCACCGACCTGTGGAAAACTGCGGATATGCAGAAAAATATGCATGTCCAAAATGTTTTTTGTGAAAAAAAGGCATAAAAAATGGCTGAACAAGCGAAAAAAACGCCTTTTTCGGTGGAAAAGTGTGTTGAAACTGTTGATAACTCTATGCATTGCGGCTGTGGAAAACTTGCTGCTTTGCTGAAATTGCAAAAAAACGGGGCTTGTGCAAAACCACAAAAGTGCCCCAAAAGAGGGAAAAATGGACAAAGAATTGCAAAACAAGAAGAAGGCGCCCCGCGCCAAGGCGGAGGCGGTCAGCCCCGCCGTGATCAAGCGCTTGCCGCGCTATTTTCGCTATCTGCGCGAGCTGATTCGAGAGGGAACGATGCGGGTCAGCTCCGGCGAGCTTGCCGCGCGCATGCATATGACTGCCTCGCAGATCAGACAGGATCTGAACTGCTTCGGCGGCTTTGGTCAGCAGGGCTACGGCTATAACGTGCAATATCTGTATACAAAGATTTCCGAGCTGCTTGGCGTGGGTGAGGGTTACTCTGCTGTGATCGTTGGCACGGGTAATCTGGGGCGTGCGCTGATCCGCAACTCGATGTTTGAAAAGCGCGGGGTGGACGTTATCGCCGCCTTTGACGTGGATCCTCAGCAGATCGGCCGCGTGATTGCGGACGTGAAGGTGCATCCGATGAGCGAGGTCGGGGCGTTCTGCCGCGAGCACAAGGTGGACATCGCCGTGCTGACGCTGCCCAAGGAGCACGCCGCCGAAACGGCGCGCATGCTTGTGGAAACGGGCGTGCGTGCATTCTGGAACTTTACCAGCGCGGATATTCAGAGCTTGGAACCCGCCTGCACCGTGGAAAGCGTGCATCTGGGGGATTCCTTAATGTCGCTTTGCTATCGCCTGCGCAGCAGCGAGGAGGACGTATGAGGATCGAATTTTCTTTTGGCGATCGCGTGGCCGTGCTGCCCGCCGCGATCACCGCACATTTACATAAGGCGACTAAAAAGGATATGGCCATTCTGCTTACGCTCGCGGCCGATCCCGCGGCGCAGCTTGACCTTGACGCCGCTGTCGCGGCGATCACCGCGCGCGGGGAATATACCCCCGCCGAGATCGAGGGGGCGCTTGCTTTCTGGCGCGGCACGGGGCTTGTTCGCACGGACGGACAGGCAACGCAGCCCTCTGCCACGCCCGCACCCGATGCGCCCGCACCCGCCGTGCGCGTGGTGGCAGAGAAGGGTCTGCCCTCGTACAGCACCGAGGAACTGACCTCGATCCTTGCCCGCCGAGAGGGGCTGGCGCAGCTGCTGGACGACTGTCAGCAGGCATTCGGCAAGATCTTCAACACGAGCGAGATCGCGATCATCGCGGGCCTTGTGGATTATCTGGGGCTTACGGGCGAGTACGTGCTGCTTTTGCTGACGCACTGCCGCAGTATGGAGAAAAAATCGCTGCGCTACGTAGAGAAAATGGCAATCACGCTGCACGACGAGGGCGTGCACGGTGTGCGCGAGCTGGAACAAAGATTGCAGAGCATTGAGATCATGGCAAGCGCCGCAGGCCGCGTGCGCGCCATCTTCGGCATTACCGCGCGCGCGCTCACGTCCAAGGAAAAGGCGATGATCGAGCGTTGGGTATGCGAGATGAAATTTGACGAGGGGATGCTGACGCGCGCCTATGAGATGACGGTGGATACGATCGGCAAGCCCTCGATGCCCTATGCGAATAAAATTTTGGAGCGTTGGTTCGCCGACGGCTATAAGACCGTGGAGGACGTGGATCGCGCGCTTGCCGAGTACAAGCGTAAGAAAAACGGCGGCTCCAGCTTTGACGTGGATGAATTTTTCGAGGCGGCGTTACGCCGCACTTATGCAAAGTAAGGAGAAATTATGGCTTACAACAAACAAAATTATCTCCGCGTGCGCGAAAATTACCGCACGAAATATCAGCTTGCCGAGGAAGAGGCCGCCCGCCGCACCGCAGAGCTGCACCAAAAATCCCCCGCGCTGCGCGCGCTGGATCGTGAGCTTTCCAAGACTGGTGTGAAGATCGCAATGGCGGCGCTGGGTACGGGCGAGGAGTATAAGGAAAAGCTGGCCGCCGTGGAAAAGGAAAATCTTGCCCTGCAGGCCCGCCGCGCACAGATCCTTGCCGAGCTTGGCTACCCCGCGGACTACACCAAGCCCCCTTACGAGTGCCATAAGTGCAACGACAGCGGCTTTGTCGGCACGAAGATGTGCGAGTGTATGCGCCGTGACCTGGTGCTTGCCGCGTTTGAAAGCTCGGGCATCGGGGCGCTGCTGCGCACGCAGAGCTTTGACAGCTTCAAGGCGGAATATTACCCCGCAGGCGAGGAGCGAGAGCTGATGATGCGCAATCTGGCGCTTTTGCGCGAGTATGCGGAAAAGTTCTCGGTGCAAAGCGATAGCTTGATCTTCTGTGGCGCCACGGGTCTTGGCAAAACGCATCTTTCCACCGCCCTTGCACGCCGTGTGATCGAGCGTGGCTTCGATGTGTATTATACCACCGCCTTGCAGATGTTCGCGGACTTTGAGCACGCGCGCTTCGGCACGGATATGGGAATGGAGAGCGTGGTGTCGCTGGATCGCTACACAAGCTGCGAGCTTTTGATCCTGGATGATCTTGGTACCGAGGTGAGCAATCAGTTCACCAATTCCTGCCTGTATATGGTGCTCAACGAGCGCATCAACAAGGGGCTTCCCACTGTGATCAGCACCAACCTCACGGGCAAGGAGATCAAGGCAAGATATACCGATCGCATCGCAAGCCGTATCCTTGGTGACTTTAAGCCGATGCTGTTTGTCGGTGTGGATGTCCGTCGTTTGAAATTGACTGAAAAAGCATAAAAAACGCGTACCGTGTGCACACTAAACACACGGTACGCTATTTTTTTGCAAGGGGGAAGAAGCTTGTGGTGAAGGAAAAATGTGTCGCCGACAAGGCGCATTTCATGAGTGAGATCTATAAAAACACCAAGATGGGAGCGGACGCCATCATTCATCTGCTGCCAAGCGTGAAGGACGACGGGCTGCGCAGCGCGATGACGCGCCAGCTGGACGGGTATGAGAAATATGCCGCGCGCGCCGCCGTGCAGTTGGAGGGGGAGGGGATCGCCCCCAAGGAGGAACCTTGGTTTGCGCGTCTGTCCGCGCGCATCGGCATGGCGTTCAACACGATGCTGGATGACAGCGGCAGTCATATCGCCGAGATGATGATCGAGGGGTCGAATATGGGGATCACGGATCTTACCAAGCTGCTCAATCGTTATGAGGGCGTGGGGGAGGCGGACGAGGCCGTGCGCCTCGCGCACGAGGTCGTGGGCTTTGAGCAGCACAACCTTGAGGTGATGAAGCGCTATTTGTGAAAAAAGGGGAGCGGCCTTTTCGCGGGCCGTCCCTTTTTTGTTGCTTTGGCTCACAACGACAGCGGCGACGCCAAGGTTGTGGGAAAAATGCGCTCCTATTGTCGTTTTGACCACAAAAAAGCCGTTTTTTTGTGCATTTTTTCAAAAAGCGCTCTTATACGCGTGCGCGCGCTAATAAATTGGTAAAATAACACAAAAAATATTTGAAAAAAGCATTGACTTTCTGTATTCCTTGTGATAGAATGGCCGTGAAGTCAGAAATGAGCTTCAAATCCTATATTTTCCGGAGGCAAATCATGAACCGACTGCCAAAGGGCTACTATGCCGTACAGCCGATCCCCGATAACGTTCCCGAGCTGGTAGCCGACTCCTTTACCTATAAGGGAGTAACTTATGCAGCAGAGGTTGGTATCAACCTGTTCCCTACCATCAAGGCGGCGCTTGACGCTGCGACCGAGATTCCGGACGTTGTGCTGGAAGGACTTGATTATGAAAGCTTCGAGGCACCCGTTATCCTGCTCGCCAAGGGCAGCCACACCGTGGGCAGAAAGGGCACAAAGGACCAGGTGGTCTTCAAGAACTCTGTCTATGTGCTGGGTGAAAAAGCGGGTATCTCTCCCATTCTTCCCTCTACCGATCCGTTGCAGCCCCCGCCCGCAAACCCCTTGCGCGACGGCACCGAGGAAAACGAGTCGGTCTTGCGCGGCGGCTACGACTTCGGCCGTGCCCGCACCGTTGGAGCCGATATGTCGCTGCTTGTTGTCGACGGCGTTGCTACCAAGAGAAGCTGGCGCTTCGGCGAGCTGCGCAGCAAGCCCACGTGTGACATCACTGTGATCTTCAAAAATATTGTCCATCTCTCCCCCGACGGACATCCGCTCTACGATACCCAGGACGTCCCTGAGGGCAACCCCTACCACCGCACCATGATCCTGGAAAACATTCGCCTGGATCCGAACTTTTCTGACTGTGGCTACGGCAGCACCCTGTTCTTCTTCAACGGTGCTAAGACCGTGGTGAGAAATCTGTGCATCGATGGCACTACCCAGCTGTTTGGCTTTTCCAACATTCCCCGCAGCTACCCCTGCTACGCGTCGAACGAGGACGTCAGCGAGATCCGATTTGAGGATTGCTATATCCGCAACCTGCGCAGCGAAAACGGCATTTGCATGTGCTGTGCGGGCATCGGTGAGCGTGCAGTGAAGCTTTCCTTTAAGAACTCTACCATTATTAATGGCTGCCGTGAAAACGAGCCCACCTTCCGCGTGGATCTGCTCAACGAGCGCTGCACGCTGCAGCTGACCGACTGCCGTGTGATTGACGAGCGCGGCAACGCGGGCCCCGCCGTGGAGTTCGTTGGCTTTGGCGACAACGTGGTGCTTGAAAATACGACCATCGAGGGCTATGCGATGATATCTGCCCCCGCGCCCGCCGTGCTTACGAGTGCTCCCGACGAGATCGAGAACAAGGCACAGGACTGGACCACGCAAACCGCCGACCCGCACCGTGTGATCGGTACGGACAAGGCAGACTTTTCTGCCATAGACGAATACTATGCAGACTGCCATACTTATTACGGTGACCTGCACGCGCACTCGAACAGCGGCGGCACCAGTGATGGCCTGACGCCCATCGGCGACTGGGTCGCCAAGATGGATGAGCACGGATTTGACTTCGTCGTGCTGGTGGACCACCGCCAGATGCGTGGTTACTTCCTGCCCGAATGGAACGAGGAACGCTTCGTAATGGGAACTGAGCCCGCCACCACTATCACCAATCTGAGCGACAAGAAGGCCGCGATGAACATGTTGCACTACAATATGGTGTTCCCGCACAAATACGCGCTTGCTATGGTGCTGGCTAACTTCCCGGAATTTAAGTTCCAGGGGGATGAGCTGACCGGCAAGTTCGGCTATCCGGATTTCACGCTGGAGCGCATCAGAGAGCTTAACGATTACCTGCGTTCAATCGGCGGTATGCTTTCTCACGCGCATCCCAAGATCCTGCTCGGCTCCGACGACCCGCTGGATTACTATCTGGGTGAATGGTCTTATCTCGAGATCTTCACTTGGGGTTACAGCAGCAAAGCTTCTTACAGAAACTACGACCTGTGGGTCAAGCTTCTTGACGCGGGCAAGCACGTGTACGCCTCGAGTGGCTCGGATACCCACGGCAGCGTTTCTTGCAGCTGTCTGTCCACCTTCTATACGAAAAAGCGCTTCCACACCGATTTCCTGGAGCGCATTCGCGTGGGCGATTATGCCGTGGGTGGCATTGGCCTTAAGATGATGATCGACGGCAGCCCCATGGGTTCGCAGATCGAGTATAAGGACGGCATGAAGCTGAGCATTCGCGTGGACGACTTCCACAAGAGCATCTGGAGACCGGATACGGCATACGAGCTTCAGGTATGGTCGGACGAGGGACTTGTTTACTCTTCGCTTTTCAACGGCAGCAAGCCCCAGGAGCTTGAGCTTGAGGTGAAGAAGCGTCGTTTCTACTACGTGGTGATCGTCGACCGCACGCGCGGCGTGCGTATGATGGTGGGCAACCCCATCTGGCTTGACAAGGAGCCTGAGCCCGAGATCCCCGAAGAATAAAGAATCCTCAAATGCCCCGCGCCCTCACGGCGCGGGGTATTTTTTTACTCAAGAAGCGGTGTAACGGTGTGAGTTTTTGCGATTTTTGCGACAAAAACGCTCGCCGCGCGGCTTTGCTTGACAAAATGGATAAAAAATGCTATAATGGCAAAAATGAAGCTTTTGTGCTGATCTGGGCAAAGGGGAGGAAGAGTACCATGTCTATTCACGAATCCGGCGAAAATTATTTGGAGCAGCTTTTGTTGCTTTCCGGAAAAAACGAAAAGGTGCGCGCGGTGGATCTGTGCGCGGCGCTTGGCTATTCCCGCCCCACCGTCAGTGTGATGTTGCGTGAGCTGCGCGCGGACGGCTTTGTGGAGGTGGCTGAAAATGGCGGCCTGGTGCTGACCGAAAAGGGCGATATGCTGGCCAAAAAGATCTACGATCGCCATTGCCTGATCTGCGAGGCGCTGGTGGCGCTGGGCGTTTCCCGTGAGACCGCCAAGGCAGATGCTTGCAAGATCGAGCACGACATCAGCGAGGAAACGCTGAGCTGCCTGCGCGCCCATCTGGACCGTTTGCAGGAGAAGAGTGACACATGAAGCACGTAGATATTTACACCGACGGCGCCTGTCGCGGCAATCCCGGTCCGGGCGGCTGGGGCGCGGTACTGGTCTATGGCGCGCATGAGCGCGAGCTTTCCGGGGGTGAGGCACATACCACCAACAACAGAATGGAGCTGCAGGGTGTGATCGCGGCGTTGTCTGCCTTAAAGGAGCCCTGCGAGGTTACGCTGACCACCGATTCCCGCTATGTGAGCGAGGCGGTCAATGAAAAGTGGGTGTTTGGCTGGCGCGAGCGCGGCTGGCGCAAGGCAGATAAATCCCCCGCCTTGAACGTGGATCTCTGGGAGGTCCTGTTGGCGCTTTTGGAAAAGCACAGCGTTACCTTTGTGTGGGTAAAAGGGCACGCGGGGCACCCGTTCAACGAGCGCTGCGACCGCCTGGCGACGGCGTTCGCGGATAGCTTCCCGAAGGGCGAAGAATCTTCCGTGTAAGGCGTTTGAAAAAGGGGGCGCGACCAACGAGGTCGCGCCCCCTTTTTTTGCATTTTGCGGCAGGAGCACGGAAAGGAAAGGGGAGAGAATTTCCTGTAAATATGAACGAAATGTTTCCAAACGAGCGGGAAATGGAAAAATATCAGCAATATCGAAAATTAACAATTTAGAAACAATTTGTGTTTGGTGTATAAAAATACCCTTTACAGATGTGTCAAAAAGCCCTTTTGGTATGCCTTTGGTTGGATAGTTGGACGAAAATGAATAGAGGCGAGGTAAAGTTTATAACATTGTCTTGACAAATTGCAACGATTATATTAAAATTAATACAAGATATATTTTAGCGTGCGCGTTTCGCGCAAAAGTGTATCACTTCCACACAGAGAAGGAGAAAAGTTATGAAAAGAACACTTGCACTTCTGATCGCGGTTTTAATGGTCGTGGCAATTCTGCCGTTGTCCGCCCTGGCCGCAGCAGAGCAGGCGCTTGCCGGTGCTTCCGCACCTGAGGTAAGTGTCGCACCGGAGGCGCAAACGCCCCCTGAATCCGCTACGGCGGCTGCCTATGAAGCGGTCGACGTGAGCTTGGGGTATTTGTCGGCGGCACCGCTTCCCGAAGGCGCTCCTGCTTCTAATAATGTAGATAACGTCGCAGAGCTCTGGCTGGACGACGTCCTTCAGGGTGCCTATACCGGCATCGAGGAGGCGGTCAACAATCTTGCCAGTGGCATGACGCTGAAGCTGCTTGCCGATGTAACGGTTCCTGCCATTACTGTCAGAGCCAAAACCTGGAAGCTGGACGGCAACGGCTTTGAGCTGCACACGGAACGTGGCATCACGATCAGCGGCTCCTCCGGCGCGGTTGAGATCGTTGATCTTAAGCTTTACTCCGGTGCTGTCGGTATTAAGGTCGATTGCTCCGGCTCTGCTTCCGTCACGGTGACCGACGTGACTGTGTACGCCACCGGCAATGCCTTCCAGTTGACAAAAGAGGGCAGCGTGCTTGTTGTTAATGGCGAATCGAAGGCCGAGACCGACGGCGAAAGCGTGTTCCGCAGTGTAGGTGGTAAGCTGACAATCAACGGTGGTCAGTTCAAGGCCAACGGTGCTGTTGCATGCGAGCTGCTCGGTAATAGCAAGGCCGTGATCAACGGCGGCACGATTGTGTCTACCGGTGAGTGTGTGGCGCGCACCATGTCTGATGCAGGCGCTGCTGAGCTGACGGTGTATGGCGGTATTCTGCGTCTGGAGTCTGACGGCAAGTCCACTCCTGCCTATGGCGCGGCTGTTATCACCAACGGCGACAGTGCGGCATACGGTAACGTATACATCTATGGCGGTCAGTTTATCAATGCCAACGACGGCTCTGATTTTGACACGGATACGGCGTATTCCCGTCAGGTGCTGGCGCAGACCAGCTCCAAGGGCAATTTCCAGATTTTTGGCGGCGTCTTGGTTGCCACCGCTGTGCAGGATTTCTTCTTCACCGTGGCAGATTCTCAGGATAACGGCATCGCGCTTCCCGCTACAGATCTTGCCATTGTCAAGGGCGTGACCTCCAAGTATGTTGAGAACGGACGCACTTTCTACTATGTGGCATACGGCTTCGGCGATACCCTTGTGGTTCCCGAGCTTCAGAAGGACTTCGCTGTCAGCTTCCCTGTGGATCCCGATCCGCAAGCGCCCGTCACCGCCGGCCTTGTGATCACTGCTGCTTTGGATTCGATTCACTATCACACCTTGCTCACCTGGGCTGGCGTGAAGGCATATGCCAATAACGGCGATGTAGATGACTTTTCTCTGGCATACGGCATGGTGCTCACGATCCCCGAGGCGTTGAACGCCACCGGCGGCTCGCTTAATGAAGCGGATTTTGCCGGTATTCCCTATGAAGAATATGTCGTCGACGCATCTGACTTGATCCTGAATGCAGACGGACTTTCCTTCTCCATCGTGTTGGAAGATATTACCGTGCAGGACGCGGCTTTGTCGTTCATCGCGATCCCCTATATCGAGCTCACGCTCGGTACGGGCGTGGACGCAACCACGCAGCGCTACTTCGGCGAATTTAACACCAATACCGATGCTGTTTCGCTGGCAACGCTGGCCGCTGCTATTCTGCGTGACAATTACGCCGTGCAGACCGGTGCATATCAGTATCCCAGCATCACCATGAACGGCTCGTTCAACCGCTACACGGAAGCACAGCAGGCGATCCTGCAAGCCTATATTCCTCACGAGCACGTGCTCGACTATAAGGGCGAGTGCCAAGTTGCCGGCTGTGAATACAGCGTAGCCGCCAATCTTGATAATGATGGAAAGGCGCAGCTCTTTGTGGAAAACGGCTCCGCTCACTCCTTCGCGCTGACTATGGTGAAGGACGCCACCTATGTGATCAAATTCGCCAAGAACAACGTCACCTACACGCTTTATGACGCGAACGGTGCCGTTTGCGAAGCCCCCTTGGGCGTTTACACTGCCGCTGAAAACGGAACCTACTACCTGTACGTGGTGGGCAAGAAGCCCGGCAACACGGAGCTGACGGTTTCTCACATTCACAAAGCTAACTTCAAGGGCGAGTGCAGCGTTTGCTGCGCTACGGGCGAGAACATCGCTCGTCAGATCGTTGTAGAGGAGCCGGCTTGCGAAAGCTACGCCAAGGATAACTTCTATTATTACAATGTGGCCCTGAATGAGGGCGTAAGCTACACGCTGTCCTGCATTGGCGGCATGGCTAAGCTTTACAAGGCCGACGGTGCCGAGGTGACCCTGAAGAAGGGCGTGTTTGAGTGCACCGAGACGGGCACCTACTACATCGTGGTAGAGGCCATCCACGACGGTGAGGCAAAGCTCACGGTGAACCACGTGCACAGCTTCAATTACAAGGGCACTTGCACGGTGGGTGATTGCGAGCATGAAGTGCTCGTTGCTTTGAAGAACGTTTTTGCCTACATGGCTCCCAAGGCCGTTGTTGCCGGCGATATGCTGTATTTCTCCATCAACCTTACGGCGGGTAACAGCTATAGCATCAATACGAATCGCTACTTCGGCACGTTCAAGCTTTATGATGAGGCCGGTGTTGAGATCTCTCTTGCCAATGACGTTTTCGAGTGTCAGGTCGACGGCACTTATTATCTGGCTATCGCAGTGGATGCTGCCGTAAATAACGCAAAGCTCAATGTCGCTTTGGAGCACGAATGCGTGTACAATTACCGAGGCGAGTGTGTGTTTGAACACGTCAATGCTGACGGCGTTCTCGAGACTCTCAGCTGCGGCGAGGTTGTCGTCACGCGTCTGTTTGATGCAGAGGCACAGGATCTGATGATGCAGCCCGGCAAGAGCTATAGCTACATCTTCAATTACGCTGCGGCGGACATCACTTATGTGATCGATCTTCCCGAAACGGGCGTCACCTACAAGCTTTACGACGAGAATGGCAACGTGCTTGACACTACTACCGTTCCCAACGAGTATCGCGGGGCAGAGGATAAGGTTCTGTATCTGCACGTAACCTGCACGGCAACTGAGGAGCAGGCGATTGAGTTTTCCATTTCTCACAAGCACGAGTATGGTTACAAGGGCGAGTGTGTTGTTCCCAACACCACCAGAAATCAGCCCTGTCCGGACGGTAATTTCAAGACGTTGGAACTTGACGTCGAGATTACGGAAAACTTTGAACAGGATCACGTCTATCACTTCCAGCTGACGCTTGAGGCGGATACGGCGTGCAAGATTACGTTTGCAAACTGCTCTGACATTTCCTGGCTGGTCAGAAAGGGTGACAGAGGCATGCTGCTGCTCGAAGGAACCGGCGATTCCGCCACCTTTGCTGCAACGGAAAGCACTACCTACTATTTGACTGTTACCGCAAACGCTGCTGCACAGGCCACGTTGAAGGCCGAGCTTGTCAGTGATTTTGAGGGCGAGCCCGAGGTGGATGATTCCGGGCTGAGCGGCGATTATGTTCAGAGTTACGGCCATGTTGCCTCGATCACTTACGAAGGCGTTACCTATTATTACGAGGAATTTGACACCGCCGTTATCGAGGCGCTTGCCAACGGTATTGAACAGGTCGTTGTTCTGAAGAGCACCACCGTTGGTGGCTCCAACGCCGATAAATTTATCAGCGCAGGAAAGGTTCTTAAAGTCACGGGTGCTAAGGAGAACATCACGCTGAAGTTCCCTGTAGCAAAGGGCTTCCAGCTGTATGAAGGCAGCTTGACCTTCGAGAATCTCAAGCTTGATCTGGTTAGTGAGTCTTTCATTTACTACGCCAACGGCGCAATCTCCCTCAACTTCGCGAATGTGGAGATAGCCGCTTCTAATTACTCGCTCCATCCCGGCACTGGTATTGGTGGTACTAATATTACCGTCATGTTTACCAATTCCAAGATTGTTCACAAGGCCCCTGTGAACGACGGCGCCAAGAGTGCATACTTCCTTTACTTCTGGGAGAGCGCTGATAAGACGACCACGGTTGAGCTGATCATCAATGGTCTTGAGACCAATGCGCGTCTGTTCAAGTCTGAAAGCACCGTTGTTGTCAACGTTGACCTTGCAGACCTTACCGTGACTGCTGCCGCTGACTGCGCAATTCCCACGGACTTTGCAGGTCTTACGGTTAATATTGTCCGCTATGGTAACGACAGAACCGCATTCGAGTATGGCGGCTTCAAGTACCGTGTTGGCAATGTCGAGGGCGGTGCGCCCGGCGAGGTATACTTCACCAGCTCTATTGCTGCATTCAATGTGGCAGAAAGCGGAACGGATACGCTGAGCGTTTGGAAGATTTCCGGCGACGCTTCTGTGCAGATCGAAAAGTGTATTCACGTTGAACAGACCATTCCCGCAGTACCTCCTACCTGTACTCAGACCGGTTTGAGCGCAGGCAAGAAGTGCACACTGTGCGATGAGATTCTGGAAGAGCCGCAGATCGTTCCTGTAGCCGAGCATCTGGATGGCAATAATGACAGTTATTGCGACGAATGTGGCGAATACGTCTGCCCCTTCGGCGGTGAACTTGAGCAAACGGCCGATCACGTTGCATACATCACCTTCGAGGATGTTTCTTACTATTACAATACTCTTAAGGAAGCTATTGCGGATGCGCTTAAAAACGATGCGCCCGAGGTGGTGCTTCTCAAGGATGTTGAGGCTGCTGAAAAAGATTTCATTCTTGTTGATAGTGGTAAAGCACTTACCCTTAAGGGCGAAATCGGCGTTAACGTTACGCTGAGCGTGACTGCTACCAGTGCAATTGAGGCCTATGGTGATCTTACGCTTAAGAACTTGACGCTTTCTATGAACGCCCTGGATCCCGCGATCAAGTATTGGGACGGCTCCAATGCTACGTTTGAAAACGTGACGATCAAGCCCAAGGGAAGCTATCCTATCTCCAGCCAGACGGGCGGCTCGAATACGTTCACGTTCAAGAATTGTACGATCGATTTCGACGGCACGCCCTCGTCGGCTACCTATCTGATCTATTTTGCCGGTGAAGGCACTCTTACGGTTGTGGCTGATGGTCTTGCAACCGAGATCAGCGTGGCTAAGTTGACCGCGTCCGGTGCTACGATCAACCTGAACCTTACTGGCGTTACCAAGATCGGTAGCACGATGGATAACTTCTACCTTGGTTCTCCCAAGAAGGGTGAATTCGTCTTCGGCGATAGCGCGAGCGATGACTTGGTTGCTTAAGGCAGGCAAGACCCTATAACCAATCGCAATCATCCCAATCCCCCAAGACCAACCGGTCTTGGGGGATTTTTTTGTGTTTGGATTGCTTTTTTTGGCGTTTTGTGGTACAATGATTGTAATGAGTGAAACCTTTGTAAAAGGAGTGATCGTATGAAGGACATTTTGCGCGCGGCGCTGGCCGTGCCCGCTCTTTGCGTGGCGGATGTCAGCTTTAACCGTATGCAGATCCAAAAGCGCATTGACGAGGCGGCTGCGGCAGGTGCCACGCTGGTGGCGTTCCCCGAGCTTTCGCTCACGGGCGCGAGCTGTGGAGATCTGTTTTTGTCCGACCTTTTGTGCGAGCGTGCCGCTGAGGCGCTTTGTGAGCTGGCAAGTGCGATTCCCGCGCAGATGCTGGTCTTTGTCGGTGCGCCGCTTGCCGTGAACGGACAGCTTTATAATTGCGCCGTGGCACTGGGCGATGGCAAGATCCTGGGCGCCGTGCCAAAGAGCTTTCTTTCACAAGGGGCGGCCGAGCAGCGCCGCTTTGCCGCGGGCGCGGATCTGCCCACCACGCTGCTTACGCTGGGTTGCTTTACTTTCCCTGTGGGCTGTGAGCTTTTGTTCCGTGCCGCAGACGGCACGACGGTTGCCGCCGTGCTTGGCGAGGACGAGAGCGCACCGCTTTCTCCCGCGGTGCTTGCCGCGATGGCGGGCGCAGAGATCGTGGTAGAACTTGGCGCCGAGAACGCCCAAGTCGGGGCACGCGAGGCGCGCCGTACGCGCCTTTTGGCGACCTCTGATCGCGCGGTTTGCGCCTGCTTGC
Source organism: Eubacteriales bacterium (assembly GCA_045661265.1). Lineage (GTDB taxonomy): Bacteria > Bacillota > Clostridia > Oscillospirales > CAG-272 > Firm-07. The sequence continues at coordinate 5,688 of JAZRFG010000138.1, read as the reverse complement.
GCGTGAGCGCGGGCAAGGACGAGTCGACCGCAGACTTTGTGTGCGCGGGCGAAGCGATGATGGCGCTGAACGGCAGTATGGTGGTCGAAAACGGCGCTTGCGTGGACGGAGATTATCTGCTGGTGGCTGACCTTGACTTGGGGCGCGTGCGCCACGATCGCCGCCAAAATCGCACCTTTGCTACGTCTGTCGCACGTTACGCGAGTGAGTACGAGAGCGTATCGCTTTCCGCGCCGCTTTGCACGTCTGATGGCAAGTTCCTCACGCTTTCCCGCTTGCCCTTTATTCCCGACTGTGCCGCCGCGCGCGAGAGTCGCGCCGCCGAGATCTTTGAGATCCAGGCAACGGCGCTTGCCCGCCGCCTTTCGGTCGTTGGCGGCAAGCTGGTGGTCGGTATTTCCGGGGGCCTTGATTCCACGCTTGCGGTCCTAGTTGCCGTGCGCGCGATGGAAAAGCTGGGGCTGCCCGCAACCAACGTCACCGCCGTGACGATGCCGTGCTTCGGCACCACCGACGAAACGCTGCAAAACGCGCTTGAGCTGATGGAAAAGCTTGGCGTGACCACGCGCACCGTGCCGATCAAGGACGCCGTGCTGCAGCACTTTAAGGACATTGGGCACGACCCCGCAGACTTCTCTGTGACCTATGAGAACGCACAGGCGCGTGAGCGCACACAGGTACTGATGGATATTGCCAATCAGGTAGGCGGTATCGTGCTTGGTACGGGCGACCTTTCCGAGCTGGCGCTTGGCTGGTGCACCTATAACGGCGACCATATGAGCATGTACGGCGTGAACGCCGACGTGCCAAAGACCTTGGTGCGCTGGGTGATTGCGGCGCTTGCCGACACCGCGAGCTTTGCCGCGGCGGCACCCGTTTTGAAGCGGATCCTGGATACGCCGATCAGCCCCGAGCTCCTGCCCCCCGATGCGGTGGGCAAGATTGCACAAAAGACCGAGGATATTGTGGGCCCTTACGCCCTGCACGACTTTTTCCTGTTTTGGGCGGTGCGTTATCAGTACACGCCGCAAAAGCTCTTTGAACTGGCGACCCTTGCCTTTGATGGCGTGTTTGACGGCGCGACTGTGAAGAAGTGGCTGACGGTGTTCTGGCGCCGTTTCTTCAACCAGCAGTTTAAGCGCAATTGCTTGCCCGACGGCGTCAAGGTCGGCTCTGTGGGGCTCTCCCCCCGCGGGGATTGGCAGATGCCCTCTGACGCGTCGGCGGCACTGTGGCTGCGCGAGATCGAAAACATTGAGGTATAAGAAAAAATAAAAAGCAGCTCCTTGCCACGTGGCAAGGAGCTGTTTTTTTACAATTTCGCTCCGAAATTGAAAAATATAGCGGATTGCAAAATAGAAAATTGGAAAATAGAAACAAGAAACTGGAATTATTCTCCGCGTGCGGCGGCGCACATCGTCTGTCCCGCACAAAGCGGCTCGCCGCCGATGACCGTGCCGCTCTCGCCAGTCATTGCCTTTGCTGCGTTTTCAAGAGAGGCGATCACCGCGCGCCGACCGGGCGCGCTTTTGGCAAACGCGATCGCCGCCTGTACCTTGGGGAGCATACTGCCGGGGGCAAAGTGTCCCTCTCTGCAATAGCGTTCCGCTTCCTCGACGGTGATGTGCGAGAGCTGCTTTTCCTCTGGCGTGCCGTAGTGCAGACACACGCGATCTACCGCGGTGAGAATGAAAAGCGCATTTGCGCCGATCTCCTCGGCGAGCTTCTCCGCGGCAAGGTCCTTGTCGATCACGGCCTCGACCCCCACGTAATCGCCGGGGCCGCGTTTGATGACGGGAATGCCACCGCCGCCGCACGCGATGACCACAAACTCGTTATCCAGCAGATTGCGGATCGAGCGAAGCTCCACGATGTGCTGCGGTGCGGGGCTTGCCACCACGCGGCGATAGCCGCGCCCCGCGTCCTCCTTGAAATGGAGCGTGGGGTCTTTTTCTTCCAGCTCCTTTGCCTCCTCCTCGGTGTAAAAGCTACCGATGGGCTTGGCGGGTCGCAAAAAGGCGGGATCCTCGCGCGACACCTCGACGCGCGTGACTACGGTCGCCACCTGCCAGGGCATGCCACGGCGGCGCAGCTCGCGGGAAAGCCCCGCTTGCAGATGGTAGCCGATATATCCTTGGCTCATCGCCGTGCACTCGCCAAGTGGCATCGGCGCGATGCGCGCGTTGCGCGCCGCGCCCTCGGCAAAGGCGAGGTGGGTCATACCCACCTGTGGGCCGTTGCCGTGGGTGACGATAATCTCCCAGCCCCCGCTGATCAGGTCGATGAGCGCCGCCGCGCCTTTTTCAATGTGCTGCTGCTGCTCCTCGGGGGTGTTGCCCAGCGCGTTGCCGCCAAGGGCCACTACGATCCGCGGCTCCATTAGTTTCCTCCCCTTGGCACCTGCTGAGTGATGCAATGGATATTGCCGCCACCAAGCAGGATCTCTCTTGCGTAGATGCCGACCACGCGGCGGTCGGGGAACGCCTCCTCAAGCGTCTTTTGGGCGCGCTCGTCATTGGGGTCGCCGAACGTGGGGAACAGCACCCCGCCGTTGACCACGTAGAAGTTGGCGTAGGAGGCCGCCAGACGGTCACCCTCCTTGCGCGGAAGCGTGCCTGCTACGGCGTCCACGCCCTCGCTTTCCTCGCGCGTGATCGTCACGGGGGCAGGAAGCACCAGCTTGCGTACCTTGAGCTTACGGCCCTTCGCGTCGGTCTCCGTTTCCAGAATGGCAAGGTTTTCCGCGCTGATTTCATATTGCGGGTCGCTCTCGTTCTCGCACCAGGCAAGCACGCACTCGCCGGGTGCGGTGAAGCTGAAAATGTTGTCCACGTGGCCGTTGGTTTCGTCCAGATAGATGCCGCGCTTCAGCCAGATGATCTTTTCGACTCCCAGATATTCGCGTAACGTGTCCTCGATTTCGGACTTTTTCAGCTCGGGGTTGCGCCCGTCGCTAAGCAGGCATTCCTCGGTCACCACCACGGTGCCCTCGCCGTCGGTGTGGATCGAGCCACCCTCCAGCACGAAGCCCTCGGTGCGGTAGCGATCGGCGCCCTCCAGCTCGCAGATCTTTTGCGCCATCGCGTCGTCCTTGTCCCAGGGGAAATACAGACCGTCCACAAGGCCGCCCCAGGCGTTGAACTCCCAGTCCACGCCGCGGATCTCCTGCCCGTTGGTGACAAAGGTGGGGCCGCAGTCGCGCACCCACGCGTCGTCGCTGGACATCTCCACCACGCGCACGGCATCGGGGAGCATCGCGCGGGCGTTGGCGTACTGATCGCCGTTTACGCATACCGTTACGGGCTCAAATTGCGAAATTGCCGCTGCGACCTCGGCGAAAACGCGCTGCGCGGGCTTGCCGCCAAGGCGCCAGTTGTCGGGGCGATCGGGCCAGATCATATAGCTCCCGCGATGGGGCTCAAATTCCCCGGGCATGCGGAAGCCGTCCTTGCGGGGCGTGCTCTTTAAGGTTTTCATACGGAACCTCCTTCGGTTGCGCGGCGCTTGCTACGCCGCTTGTTATCGGTGCCCGCCGCGATGAATTCTCCCACGGCGATGGCAAAGAGCGTGCCGAACAGAAGCGGCACCTTTTCGGAAAATTCGGCGCGCGAGAAGGGTACGATGGCGAAGACTACGGCAAGGATCACGAGCAGCATCGGCACAAAGGTCATTAGTGCGAGGCGCACGCGGCCGCCGCCCACGCGGAAGGGACGGTGGGTGTCGGGATCGATCTCACGCAAGCGACGGAACGCGGGGAACAGCATGATATAGGAGAGCAGAAGCGTCACCATATTCAGCGCGAAAAAGCTCCAGAACACGTCCGCCGAGGGGATAAAGGGCGCGATCAGCACCACCGCCGAGGCGATCACGCCGTTGGTGATATTGGCGGCGATGGGCATATCCCGCTTGTCGGTCTTGGCAAGCAGCGGGGGGAGAAGCCCCTCGCGTGCCGCGTAGCACGCCACGTTGTTCACACCCAGCGACCAGGAAAGCAGGTTCGCCGCCAAGGTGTACAGGAAGATCACCCCGATCGGGATCAGCAAAAAGCTGATACTTTCGCCCAGCAGCAACCGGAAGCTGTCCAGGATCCCGCCCGAGGCGGAAAGCTCCTCGGTGGGCACGGCCACGCCGATGCCGAAAGCGGCCAGTAGATAGAAGAAAGCGATGATCACGCCGCCCAAAATGATGGCGCGAGGGATCTCGCGCTTAGGGTTGGTCATCTCCGAGGCAAAGGTGGTCACCACCTCAAACCCCAGGAAATTGAAAAGGATCACGGACACAAAGGAAAGCCCCTGCGAGTTAAAGGAGGGCAGGAAGGAGGCGAGCGTATATTCGTTTGCCGAGCCGCGCGTGATGGCGACGTAGATCCCGAGGCCGCCGATCGAAAGCATCAAAAGCGCCTTGAGGATCGCGGCGATATTCAGGATCCATTTGCTCTCGCTGATGCGATAGTTGCTGATTAACACCACAAGCCAAATGAAGGAAAGCTGTAACAGCAGCAGTCCCCACACGGGGAATTCTCTACCCGTTATGCTACTAATGACGTCGGTAAAGAGCACGGCAAGCGAGCCCATCCAAAGCGAGAAGTTGATATAATAGTAAAAGGAAACGCGGCTGCCCCATTTGCGCCCGAAGGCGCGGGTGACCCAGTCACAGATGCCGCCTTCGCCCTCGTAGGTGGTGCCAAGCTCCGCAGAAATGAGCGCGTAGGGCAGGAAGAAGGCGATCAGCAGAAAGAACCACCAGAAGAACTGCGCGTTGCCGATCGCGGCGGCGGGGGCAGAGGACTCTACCACCAGCACCACGCACACCGCCGCGAGCACCGCGTCGAATAATCGGAATTTTTTTACTTTTTCGGCCATAGAACGCTCCTTACAGGATATTGAACAGCATCTCGGCCAGCGCCGTCTTGGCGGCAAGGTGCTTGTGCTCAAAGCCGATGCGGTCGCGCAGCAGATACACGAGGATGCCGCGCATGGCCGTTAGGCGGTTCTGCGCCTGATCGAAGGCGATGGAATAGGGCGCGTCCAGCACCGCATCCACGACCTCCTCGCCGCGCGTGGCGGGCAGGCAGTGCAGGAACTTGGCGTGGGGCGCGGCGGAGTGCATCATCTCCTCGGTCACCTGATATTTCGGCATGAAGATGGCAAGACGTTCCTCTTTGGAAAGCTCCTTGTTATAAAGCCCGTACCACACGTCGGTATAGACGAAGTCGGCGTCCTGAAACGCCTCCTCTGCCACGTCGGTGATCGTCATTTGACCGCCGGAAACCATACAGTTGGCGCGACCGATCGCCTGCATCTGCTCGGAGAGCTGATGCGTCTTGGGGCCGAATTGCACGAAGTGCATTCCGAGCTTGGTGGTCATCATCATCGTGGATGCGCACACCTGGGTGGCGTCGCCCACGAATACGATCTTGCAATCCTCCAGACACTTGCCCTCGGGCAGATGCTCCACCATCGTGATGGCGTCGCCCAGTTCCTGCGTCGGGTGGTTGTAGTCGGACATGCCGTTGATAACGGGGATGCTGGCGACCTCGGCAAGGTGCTTCACCGTATCGTGCGCGTCCACACGCGCCATCACGATGTCGACAAGGCGGGAGAGCACGCGACCCGTGTCCGACATGCTCTCGTGCCCACCGAGCTGGATCTGACCGGGGGCGAGATACTGTGCGTGACCGCCCAGCTG
>JAZRFG010000137.1:0-3583 GCA_045661265.1 Eubacteriales bacterium | reverse complement strand
GTCGTAAAGTACGCGGTTGATGCCCTCGACCTCGGTGGTGATACGCTCGGTGATCTTATGAAGCACGGCGTAGGGGATCTCCTCGATGGTAGCGGTCATTGCGTCTTTTGTGTTGACCGCACGGAGAATGGCGGGCCAGCCCTCGTAGCGGCTGTCGTCCTTCACGCCGACGCTCTTGATGTCGGGAATGGCGATGAAGTACTGCCAGACATTTTCGGCAAGGCCTGCCTTATCGAATTCGTCGCGCAGAATGGCGTCTGCTTCGCGCAGCGCGTGCAGACGGGCGCGGGTGATGGCGCCAAGGCAACGCACGCCAAGGCCGGGGCCGGGGAACGGCTGACGGTAGACCATTGCGTGGGGCAGACCCAGTGCCTCGCCGACCACGCGCACCTCGTCCTTAAACAGGAGCTTGAGGGGCTCGACCAGCTCGAACTTCATATCCTCGGGCAAGCCACCCACGTTGTGGTGGGACTTGACGGCCTTTTTGCCCTCGGCGGCCTTGATGCTTTCCAGAATGTCGGGGTAGATGGTGCCCTGTGCCAAGAAGTCGATGCCCTCCAGCTTGCGGGCCTCGTCCACAAAGACCTCGATAAACTCCTTGCCGATGATCTTTCTCTTGCTTTCGGGATCGCTAACGCCTGCCAGCAGATCGAGGAAGCGATCGGTGGCATCCACGTAAACGAGGTTGGCGTCCAGCTCCTTGCCGAAGACCTCGATGACCTGCTCAGACTCGCCCTTGCGCATCAGACCGTGGTTGACGTGCACACAGGTGAGCTGCTTGCCGATGGCCTTGATGAGAAGCGCCGCAACCACAGAGGAGTCCACACCGCCGGAAAGGGCAAGAAGCACCTTGCGATCGCCCACCTGGGCGCGCACAGCGGCAACCTGCTCGTCGATAAAGGCGTTGGCAAGCTCAAAATTCGTGATGCGTTGCATCGTTTCGGGACGTACGTTAGACATAGTTATTTCCCCCTTTTTGATGATGCGTAATATGATGTTTAATTATATCACTTTTTGGCGCGTTGCGCAAGTATTTTTGCGAGATTTTTTTGCGTGTCGGCGCGTTTTTTTCCAGGAGAAGTCGCTCGGGCCGCACAAGCATAAAAATTTATACTTTCGATTGACGCGCGCGCGAAAAAGGTGTATAATAAAAAGAGAATGTCTAAAAGGGGGTGGGTGTGTGCACGAGATCGTGACCGAGGCGGCGTTCCGCAAGATGATCGGCAAGACACAGGGACACGCTTACCTGCTTTTCGGCGGCGAGGATTATCTCAAATCCCACGCCGTGCGCGCCGTGCGCGAGGACGTATGTCCCGAGCCCGCCTTTGCCGTTTTCAACGATGTCACTATCGACGTGGCGGATTTTACGCCGGAGGGGCTGTTGAACGCGATGAGCGCGCCCCCGATGATGACCGAGGGCAAGCTGATTTTGCTGCGCGGCCTTGATTTCACCGCGATGCGCGTTGACGAGATCGATGCGCTTTGCGAGGTGTTGGCGCTGATCTCCGAGTACGATTTCAACACGGTGCTGATCTACGTGGCGGCGGGGCTCATTGACGAGGGGTATGGCAAAAAGATCCCTCCCGTGCTCAAAAAGCTTGCCGAGGTTGCCGTGCCCGTGCGCTTTGAGCCCGCCAACGACGCCAAGCTCGCCGCGTGGAGCGCCAAGCACTTTGCGCATCTTGGTGTGACGGTCACGCCCGCGGTGTGCCAGTTCCTTGTTTCCTTTGTGGGGCAGAGTATGTTCGTGCTGGCAAGCGAGATCGAAAAGCTGGCGTATTACGCGCGCGCTCACGGGCGCAATCAGATCACCGAAGAGGACGTGCGTCTGGTTGCCGTGCCGCAGCTCTCGGCTGATACCTTTGCGATGTCAAACGCGTTGCTGGCGGGCAATTACCGCGCCGCGCTGGACGCGCTTGCTGTGATGAAGTTCCAGTGCATCGAGCCCGCCGTGGTGATGGGAGAGCTTTCCCGCACCTTTTGCGATATGTACGGCGCCAAGCTGCTGGTGGACGCGGGTCGCACCGTTTCCGACGTGGTGTCGGCACTGAAGATGAAATCCGAATGGAAGGCGGGCAACTATTGCCGCGCGGCTTCCCGCACCACGCTTGCGCGACTTTCGCGCGCGGTGGAGCTTTGTGCGGTGGCGGACGCGCAGCTCAAGCGCTCGTATGGAGATTATTCCCCCATTGAAAAACTCATTTGCTCACTGTAAAGGAGAACGCATATGAAAGCTTATAAAATGACCATTGCGGGGCTGGAGCGTCATCTGCCCATCTGCCCTGTGAACGATCAGATCTCGATCGGTGCCTTCGTCATTTTTGGCGATCCCGAGCTGACCACGGCTGCCGCCAAGGCGCTTTTGGAAAAGGCGCCCGCGTACGATTACCTCATCACGGCCGAGGCCAAGGGCATTCCCTTGGTACACGAGATGGCGCGCCTTGCGGGAAATCAGAAGTATTTCCTTGCGCGCAAGGGCCCCAAGCTGTACATGACGGGTGTTTTGGAGGTGGAGGTGCATTCCATCACCACCGAAAAGGTGCAAAAGCTATATCTGGATAAGGCGGACGCCGAGCTGATGCGCGGCAAGCGAATCCTGATCGTGGACGACGTGATCTCCACGGGCGAGTCGCTGTATGCGCTCGAGCAGCTCGTGAAGCAAGCAGGCGGCAACATTTGCGGCCGCATGGCGATCCTGGCCGAGGGCGACGCCACCGAGCGCGAGGATCTGATCTATCTGGAAAAACTGCCGCTTTTCAACAAGGACGGCGAAGTGATCGAATAACAAGGAGAATTTGAAAAATGGCTGAATTTCTGACCGACAAGGACAAACGCACGCATTATTGCGGCGTACTGAATGAAAATAATGTGGGCGAGCGCGTTTGCGTGATGGGCTGGGTGCAGCGTTGCCGCGACCTTGGCGCGCTTTGCTTCATCGACCTGCGCGACCGCACGGGCCTTTTGCAGCTGGCCTTTGACGACGACACCGACCGTGCCGTATTTGAGAAGGCAAAGGGCTGCCACGCCGAGTACGTGGTTGCCGCACACGGCGTTGTTCGTGCACGCGGCGAGGGCGCTGTCAACAAGAATATTCCCACGGGCGGCATCGAGATTGCCGTTTGCGAGCTGAAGATCCTGTCCGCCGCACAGACCCCTCCCTTTGAGGTGTCCGACAGCAAGCGCACCAAGGACGAAACCGCGCTGCGCTACCGTTACCTTGACCTGCGCCGTCCGTCCCTGCAAAAGAATATCAGAATGCGCCACGAGATCGCACGCGTGGCACGCGAGTATTACTACGAGAACGGCTTTTATGAGATCGAAACGCCCATGATGATCAAGCCCACGCCCGAGGGCGCGCGTGACTACATCGTCCCCTCGCGTATCCACAAGGGCAGCTTCTATGCGCTGCCCCAGTCCCCCCAGATCTACAAGCAGCTTTTGATGCTTTCGGGCTACGACCGCTACATTCAATTGGCGCGTTGCTTCCGCGACGAGGACCTGCGTGCCGACCGTCAGCCCGAATTTACCCAGATCGACCTTGAAATGTCCTTTGCAAGTCGGAGGCCAAGCGGTCTTAGGAAGA
>JAZRFG010000136.1:0-1875 GCA_045661265.1 Eubacteriales bacterium | reverse complement strand
GAGTTTCTGGGCTGGCTTTGCGCGCAAAAGCCGTACACAAGGAAGCGCTGCCCCTTGGCGTTTTCGTAACGATAACAGGCAGGATAGCGGCGCTTCGGATTTGCACAATCGATCGTCACAAATTCACTCACGCACTGCGCGCCCTCAGCGATACGCATCTCGCGCAGATCGGTCGCCCAGAAAAGCGAACGCAGGTCTTCGCCATGGCCGAAATCCTCCAAAACGTCTGCTTCTAAAGAGGCATTTTCCAAAAGCCCCACGTCAATCCCGCGCGCTTGCAGAATTTCCGCAGCATCAATATCCAAGATCAGACCGTTTTCAAAAGCACCTTCGGGCAGATATTTGGCGTTCTCGCCAAAGCAGATGCCGCAGAGTCCGGTCCCCTCGTAAACGGTGGGGATCGCGTTCACGGAAAGCATCTGCTGTGCCTCGGAGAACGCATATTTGAGCATGATCTCCTTTTGCGATTTGACCGCGTCGAATTTCTCGGGCAGGGTCGCGTCGTGGAGCTTTTGCATCTCCTCGTATACGCGCACGCCGACCTCGGGGCGTGTATGGAAGAGCTGCTGCATCTGCTCTTTTTGCTCGGCGGCGGTGAGGTGCGCGTTGATATAGCCGCGCTCCTGCGTCGGCTCGCAGGGGTAATGGTAGAAATATTTCAGCACACCGATATTCTTCGTCAGCATCGTCGCCGCATCAAAGCACTCAACGTGCGCGCGGGGCGTATGGAACAGATCGTGCGGATAGGTGTCGCACTCGGCAAACAGCTCAATGCCCTGCCCCCTCGCCCACGCGTCCTGCATACGGACGTACTCGATCATACTGGGCAGCGGCAGCTGACCGAAGCGCTGGGCAAAGTGCCAGTAGGGTGCCGAGGTAAAGCGCATAAAGGGCGCGGTGTTGCCCGCGAGAATATGCGTCAGCTCCAGGGCATCCACGCCCTCGGTATCAAAAGAGGTATAGCCCGCGCAGTAGCCAAGGCGCACGGTGGGATCCACCTCGTCCAATGCCGCACGCAGCGTGCGGCAAAAGCCGCGCAGCGTGTCGCCCTGCATTTGCAGCCAGGTGCGGCGGTACTTGTTCGATCTACCCGTGAAGAGGCGCTCGGGGAGCCCGGCCAGTGGGATCTCCTCCCCCATTCGGCGGCTGAATTCCGCCAAGTGGAGATCACACGCGCACCCGATGCCGGGACGGACGGAAAGGCAAAGCTCGTCGTCCAGCATGATCATTTTCACGCCGCGACGGGCAAGCTCCTGTACGGTTTTTGCGATTGAATCAACGAAATTTCCATTCAAGGGGCAAAGCGCGTCGCCGCCGTCCCTCCCTACGATCGAGCGGATCTGCGTAAGCTCTCTCGTATCGCGCGCGTCGGAAGCCAGCGCTCCGCCAAAGCCAAGCGTGCAGATCCAAACGCCGCACTCGTAGCCCTTTGCCGTGTAAAACTGCAGCGCCTCCTCGATCATATCCATGCATTTGTTCTTGCGCTCCTCGCTGATCAGCGGCCAGCGCTCGCCACACTCCAAAAAAACGTGATCCACACCGAGGCGGTCAAAATCCTTTAAGTAAACTTCTCTGTTTTGGGCGGGATCCACCTTGATCGGTACGTAAAGCTTTCTCATCCTCCCTCTCCTTTCAGATACAACTGTGTTCATTATAGCATACGCGTGCGCAAAAGACAAGCACAGATCCCGCCCAAAAATGACACTTTTGTATCGAAAAAACGCGACAACTTTGCGTTTTTCAAAAAGCACTTGACAACAAAAGCAATCTTCAGTATAATATAAAGCTGTGCGGGCCATTAGCTCAGTTGGTCAGAGCTACCGGCTCATAACCGGTTGGTCCAAGGTTCGAGCCCTTGATGGCCCACCAAAAAAG
>JAZRFG010000135.1:0-9777 GCA_045661265.1 Eubacteriales bacterium | reverse complement strand
TTCTGAATGTACTGGCAGTCAAGAATGGTTACCTCGCCGTCCTTGTTGATATCTGCCACGGCAAACTGCTGTTCGTTCAAGGGATAGTCGGGGTTGACCATGCTGCGCTGAATGATCAGAAGGTCAGCCAGGTCCACAACGCCGTTGGCGTCCACGTCGCCCATCTTGGCAAAGGACACCTCGTCGATCTGGATGTATCCCAGATCAGCGTTGACTGCCACGGTGTTGTAATCAATACCTACAAACTCCGCACGCACACACTCCACAGCACAGTAAACGGGAGTATAGTCCGTCACGGTGAAGCGAACGGTGAACAAGCGCACACCGCTCACATTATCCGCAGAGGAATAGACCGTGTTGACAAGGCCGTCCTGCTCGTGCCAGGTGAACAGCGCGTTGTCAAACTGATCCAGGGCGCCGTCCAACACCACGTCCTGCACCTGCACAAAGTCAGGCATACGGAAGCTGAATGCAAAGGACGAGAAGCCCGAGCCGTTGGCCCAGAACTCCATTTCGTATATCGGAGTTTCCTCACACTCGGCGTCCGCGGAATCGATCGTGACACCGTTTGCCGACACGGTAAGCGCCGTGGGGCGCATTACCGTGCTTTCTGCCATCACTGCGATGGGCATGGAGAGAAACATCAGTGCCGTCAGTAAGATCGATACGGCTGCAATCCAAAGCTTTTTGCTTGCTCGTTTCATTCCAAAATCTCCTTTTCAAATACCTTATTGTACGTTGATGACCGTATATGCGGGAATCTCCAGCTCGCCGTTGTCAGCAAAGCGGTAGATCTGTTGCACAGAAAGCTGACAGCTGTCATTGGGAAGGCGTGCGCCGTCTGCGTTCAATCGCAGCTCCAACAGCACCAGGTCACCGACGGTGTTCTCGCCGCCGGAGAAAACGTAATTGACAACGCCGCCCGCATCGTATGCAGTCGCGTTTTCGGGACATTCCACACTCTCACATTGATAATCACCATAGGAAAGTGTGAAAAGAACGCCCGCAAGATCCATGTTTTTCGCGGTCACCTTAAGGTAGGTTGCGCCGCTCTCATCGTGTACGATCTCCACCGCGAAGGTGTTGGTGGCGTATTCCACCTCACCACGTTCGCCACAGTTTTGGCAAACGCCGTTCTTGAAGCTGTGGCCAAGCGCCGCGACCTCGTCCTCCACGCTACTGTCAGCACACACCTTACAGGTGTAGGTGGTATAGCCGGGCTCGGTACAACTGGGCTCGGTTACAACGCCTTGACCATATTGGCATCTTGCGTCTCTCGTGTGTGCGGCGTTGCGAGAGCATACCATCTTATGCGTACCGTCGCCGTTCGCTGCGCCGGGCTTCCAATCGTGGCCGAGGGGGTTCACGTACGCCTCGGTGTAGCTGGCACCGCAAGCACAGGTGCAGGTGGTGTAACCGGACTCAGTACAGGTGGGTGCGGTCACCACTGCTTCGTAGCTGTGGCCAAGTGCCGCGACCTCATCGCCCACGTAGCTGTCGCCGCAAGCACAGGTGTAAGTGGTATATCCACCCTCGGTACAACTGGGTGCAGTCACGCTTGCAGTATATGCATGCGTGTGACCCAGCGCGGGAACGCTTTCTGTTCTGGTCGCCCCGCACACCTCGCAAGTGAACGTCTTCACGCCCTCATCCGTTTCCGTAGGATCAGTGGTGATAACACCGCTGTTCCAAGTGTGCCCAAGTGCCGCGACCTCGTCGGTGTAGGTATCGCCACAAACCTCACAGGTAAAGGTCTTTACGCCCTTTTCACTGCACGTGGGATCGGTGGTGATAACACCGCTATTCCAAGTGTGGCCAAGTGCCGCGACCTCGTCGTCCACATAGCTGTCGCCACAAGCGCAGGTGTAGGTGGTATAACCGGCAGCGGTACAGGTAGGTGCGGTCACCACGGCTTCGTGTCTATGGCCAAGTGCCGCGACCTCGTTGGCCGTGTAGGTATCGCCGCAAGCACAGGTATAGGTGGTATATCCATCTTCGGTACAGGTGGGTGCGGTCACCACTGCTTCGTGTCTATGTCCAAGCGCTGCGACCTCGTCGGCCACGTAGCTGTCGCCACATCTACAGGTGTAAGTGGTATATCCACCCTCGGTACAACTGGGTGCAGTCACGCTTGCAGTATATGCATGCGTGTGACCCAGCGCAGGAACACTTTCTGTTCTGGTCTCCCCGCACACCTCGCAGGTGAACGTCTTCACGCCCTCGTCCGTTTCCGTAGGATCGGTGGTGATGACGCCGCCGTTCCAAGTGTGACCAAGCGCCGCGACCTCGTCGTCCGCATAGCTGTCGCCACAAGCACAGGTATATGTGGTGTAGCCGGCCTCGGTACAGGTGGGCGCGGTTACCACTGCTTCGTAGCTATGGCCAAGCGCCGCGACCTCATCGGTGTAGGTGTCGCCGCAGAGCTCGCAGGTAAAGGTCTTTACACCCTCTTCGGTACAGGTAGGATCGGTGGTGATAACACCGCTGTTCCAAGTGTGACCAAGTGCCGCAACCTCGTCAGCCACGTAGCTGTCGCCACAAGCACAGGTGTAGGTGGTGTAGCCGGCCTCGGTACAGGTGGGCGCGGTTACCACTGCTTCGTAGCTATGGCCAAGCGCCGCGACCTCGTCGGTGTAGGTGTCGCCGCAGAGCTCGCAGGTAAAGGTCTTTACACCCTCTTCGGTACAGGTAGGATCGGTAGTGATAACACCGCTGTTCCAAGTGTGACCAAGTGCTGCGACCTCGTCGGCCACATAACTGTCGGCGCACACCGCGCAGGTGTAAGTGGTATATCCACCCTCGGTACAGGTGGGCGCGGTTACCACTGCTTCGTAGCTATGGCCAAGCGCCGCGACCTCATCAGCCACGTAGCTATAACCGCAAGCGGTGCAGGTATAGGTGGTATAGCCGGGCTCGGTACAAGTGGGGGCGGTCACCTCAGTCACATAGGTGCAATCCTTGATCTCCGTGTGTGCGGGATCGTTTGCACACGTGCGTACGTGCTGTCCGTCGCCCAAGGAGGTCCATTCACCGTAAGCGTGTCCCGTTGCGGGCACGTACTGATCCTTCGTGACGTAGCCACATTCGCAACTCTTCAGGGTATAACCGCTCTTTTCGCAGGTGGGCTCAACGACCTGCACAACGTACTCGCAAAGTACGGTCTGCTGGTGTCTGGGATCGGCGGCGCATACGCGAGTATGCGTGCCGTCATAGTTGCACTCCCAGGCACCGAAGCTGTGGCCGGTAGCAGGCTGATTGTCGCCCACATATTCATATCCACAATCACAGCTGAACTCGGTGTATCCGGGCGTGGTGCAGCCGGGCTGTATCACGAGCGTATCGTAATCGTGCGCCTCGGAAGCGGTCGTTTCGTTACAGGTCGCGCACTTGTACCAGTGTCCGTTCGCATCACGCTTCAGCTCAACGAACTTATGCGCAATCGGATCAATGGGCATGCGGCCAGCCGCAAAGCTGCAATTCACACAGGAGTAACCCGCGCTGATGCCCGCGCTCTGACAGGTGGGGGCCACTTGCTCCTCGTGTACCAGCTGATGTCCCGCGGCGGGAATGACCACGTCGGCGCGGTTGGCAATGAGCTGTGTGCAAGCTGCGTCGAAGAACCAATCACCGCAGCTGCAAACGAAGTATTCCTTCTTGCCGGATCTCTCACACGTGGGCTCCTGCGCGTTGTAGGCCGTTTTCACCGCGTGCGTATGATCCTTGATGGATTCCAGCACAAGGCCACAGACCGTGCAGCTCACGCCGTGCTCTTCGGTGGCGCTTTCATAATCCTTGTTATGTACAGCCGCATCCGTCTTCACGCCGCAGCGTGCACATTCGTGCCAGTGACCCACAGCATCCGTCTTCCAAGCGGCAGCAAAGCTGTGCCCCAGCGCTGCGGTCTGCTCTCCCTCGTACGTGTGCGAGCACTTCTGACAGGTATAGGTGGTATAGCCGCCCGTCTCGCAGGTAGGCGCCGTTACCTCAACGCTGTATCGGTGTCCAAGGGGAGCGGTTTCGTTGCTCTCGTAGGTGTCGCCGCAAGCACAGGTGTAGGTGGTATAGCCGCCCTCGTCACAGGTGGGTCTGATCACGCTTTGCGCGTAATCGTGGCCGGTGGGTGCAATTCTGATGTTACCCTTCAGCAGCGTGTCGCACACAGCGCATTTCACGCCCGCCGTGTTACCTGCTTGCGTGCAGGTGGGGGCGACGTAAGCAATATCCTCGTTGGTGTGGCCGTGTGCCAGCAGCACAACGCTTGCATGGTCTGTCACGAGCTGAGTTCCCTGCTCATCAAGGAACCACTTGCCGCAGGCACAGACGAAATACTCCTTATTGCCGTTTTGCGTGCAGGTCGGCTCGTTTTCAAGGTGATGCGTCATGTTTTTGTGCTGGTGCGTCAGCTGCGGAGCGATCACGTATTCGCAAACTGTGCACAGCTGCGCGTGTGCCTCGGTGGCGGGCTCGCCCGGCTCGTGGAGCTGCACCTCATCGCGTCCGCCGCAGACGGTACAGGTGTGATAGTGGCCTTCCTCGGCCTTCTCAAATCCCGTGCCGAAGCTGTGCCCCAGCGCGGGCACATAGGAAGTTTGCACGTCTGCACAAAGCGTACAGGTTCTTTGCGTGTAGCCGCGCACCTCACAAGTGGGAGCGGCGGTCTTTGCAAGATACTGGTGAGAAAGCTGCGGCTGGGTGACGGTATACTCGTCATCACAGTAGATACAGCCGTAAACCGAACGCCCCTCGTTTTGGCAGCTGGCCGCCACAAAGGCGGAAAGCACGTGATAGTGTCCCGTTGCGGGAAGAATGGTTTCAAAGGAAGCGTCACACTCTGCACACGCGTAACGGATCACGCCGTTTTGCTCGCAGGTGGTGGCCTGTGCCACCTCGCTCAGCCACTTGTGACCAAGCGCAGACGTGGTTTCAATGATCTGATTACAACGCAGACAAACGGTATAGCCACCGGTGATACAGGTGGGCTCCACCACGTGGCGCTCGCCCGAATGCTCACCGAACAGCTCACAAAGCTCCTCGGGATTCACCGACATGGGAACGTAATCCGAGAAGTGACTGGTCTGGAAGGTGGCATAGCCCTGGCCGTCCTTCTCGAAATACTCTGCCTCGATGGCCTGAAGCTTGCCGTTAGAAATGTAGAACACAATGATGTTATTGCGGTCATCGTTATCGCCCAGCGTATAGGGGATAGTGATGGTTGCCACACCGCCGTTACCGAAATTCTCTTCGCTGGCACCCGTTACGGTGAAGCTGTAGATCGGCTGGCTGCCGACGTCATCCAGCGTAAATCCGTACTGCTCAAGCAGCTCGCGCTTCGCCTGGTCGTCCTCGGTCACGCCCGCGGTAATGGATACGTCCGTGTTATCCTTGGTCAACGTATCCTTCATCTCTTCATTCATATTAATGGTGGTCTGGCCGATCTCGACCTCGTCCACCAGACCGCCCGAGATGTCGGCGGTGTCACCCTCTACTCTTGCGGTATTTTTGGTCTTCTGGCAAAGCGTGCAGGTATAGGTGGTCACGCTGCCGTTCGCCACGCCCTCGTCCCAGAGATGCGCGTCAGGGTCCTCATAATACTCGGCCTCTGCCGCGTCTGCATAATAGCGACACTCAGGGCTTGCACAGTGCTTGTGCTGGACGCCCTCGGTCTGACAGGTGGGCTTGCGCAGTGCATTTTCGCCCGTAACGGCGCAGATACCGATGTCTTCCTTTTCGTAATAGAAGTTATGGATCTCGGTGTACTCCACCTTCTGCTGCGGGTCGCCGCACTGCGAGCAAACCGTCGCATAGGTCACGGCGTACTGACAGCAGCTCTCGTCAAACAGAATACGACTCTTTTCCTCGAACTCGCCATAGCTGTGACCGAGCGCCGCTTCCATATCGCGGTTTTCGGTCTTGCCACACTGGCATCTGTAGGTCGTGTATCCCTCGGTATCACAGGTGGGTGCCACGATGGCAACGAACTCGGTGAACTTGTGTGCCTCATAGGAGCTGCGCTCGCTGTGGCCGCAGATGGCCTCGTGCCAGTGGTAGGCGTCGTTGGTCGACCACTCGGCGCTGAAGCTGTGTCCCGTGGGCTCGGTTTCATCGTCGGTATAGCTGTCAGAGCAAAGTGCGCAGGTATAGGTGGTATAACCGCCCGTGGTACAGTCGGGATCCGTTTCGCTCTCGCCATACACGCACTCCTCGCTGTGCACATGGGTATCATCACGCTCGCAAACACGGAAGTGGGTACCGTCGCCCTGAGATGTCCACGCACCATATTCATGGCCAAGCGCACTCTCGCCCGGCTCGGTGTAGGTGTGAGCGCAAGCACAGGTATAGACAACGTATCCGTCATCCTCACAGGTGGGATCAGTCACAGCGGGGGTATACTCACAATCCGCATGTTTGGTGTGTGCGGCATCATTGCCACAGATCAGCAGATGCTCGCCGTTCTCTCCTACACCATCAATCTCCCAATCGTGGCCGAGTGCCGCCACGGGCGTGTCGGTATAGCTGTCGGCACAGACCGCACAGGTATGCGCGGTGAAGCCCGCCACCTCACAGGTGGGCGCGGTCACGGCCGCATTGTAAGCACAGTCTGCACGCTCGGTATGAGTGGCATCGTGGGCACAGATACGGGAATGGTGTCCCTCTCCGTCAGCCGTCCAGCCGCCGTAGGCATGACCAAGTGCCGCCACGGACGTATCGGTATAGCTGTCGCCACACGCGCAAGTGTGCGTGGTAAAGCCCGCCGACTCGCAGGTAGGTGCCGTTACGCTTGCGGTGTATGTATGCGTGTGGCTCAGCGCAGGCACGCTTTCGGTCTTGGTCGCCGCACACACGGTACAGGTAAAGGTCTTCACGCCCTGTGCCGCTTCCGTGGGCTCGGCGGTCACGCGACCCGCGTCCCAAGTGTGCGCCGCCACATCCGACTTCTCGTCCGTATGCTCGCAGGTGGCCGAGTGCCAGTGATTGCCGGCGTCCGATGTCCATTCATCGGAAAAGGTGTGCGCATGCTCGTCGTTACATGCAGCAAACATGCAAACCGATATCAAGATTACGCAAAAAACTAACAAGAATTTTTTCATTTTTCAGCCCTCCTAAAACCAGTATAAAACGCAAACCGCCGCGCGATGACATCGGACAAGCCGAAAATCACCGCACGGCGGTTTTATCACTAATGCAAATAATACGAGTACGCAAAAAGGGGACAGTATTTACCTGTCTGTCTGTCTGTCTGTCTGTCTGTCTGTCTGTCTGTCTGTCTGTCTGTCTGTCTGTCTGTCTGTCTGTCTGTCTGTTAACATTTTCGCAGATTCCATATCAGCTTGTCAAGACCCTTTCGCGTTTTTTTATGTCTTTTCTTTCAGCAACGCATAACTGGTTGAGATTGTAAAAGGCGTGCTTTTTTGCTGACAAGCTTGCTTTTGCAAAATGTCTGCGGCCGCCCCCATCAAACCAACTCTTCACAACGTCGCAAATCAGACAAGTAAAGGTGTAAAAAACCATTACTGCACCCTCATTATACACCCGCGCGCATCAAAAAGCAAGGGGTTTTCCAAAATTTACAAATTCAGGATCTATCTGTAAAGTTTTTTCGAGAAAATCTGCCTTTTTTCGTCAAGAAACACACCAAAAGCAAAAAAAGAGGGACACCAAAGGTGTCCCTCTTGGGGAGCAACGCGCTTATCACGCCTTTTCAAACTGATCCTTGCCAACGCCGCAAAGCGGGCAAACGAAGTCCGCGGGAAGTGCATCAAACTTGGTGCCGGGCGCGATACCGTTATCGGGATCGCCCGTCGCCTCGTCATAGGTCCAACCGCATACGCCACAAACATACTTTTCCATACCGTTTCTCCTTTTTCTTGACCCGTCAATGGGTTATTTCAGTTCCTCGGCCAATGCACGAAGCTGCGCGCGGCTTTCCTCATTAAGCGCAGAAAGAATCTTGACGCCCGAGTTGGTATAGGTGATATTCTGGCACTTTTCCAGCATGCCGCGCATCACCTTGGTCGCCATCGGCGCCCAGCTGCCGTTCTCGATAAAACCAACCGTTCTGTTGCGGAAATTGCGCTCGGTCAAATGCTCGATAAAGGTGCGCATAAACGGAAAGATATCCGCATTGTAGGTAGTGGTCGCCAGCACCAGCTTACCGTAGCGGAAAGCGTCCTCCACGGCCTCTGCCATATCGCAGCGCGCCAGATCATTCACCACAACCGTCGTGCCTGCCGCCTCCAGCAGCGCCGCCAGCTCCAACGCCGCCTTTTTGGTGTTGCCGTATACCGAGGTGTAGGCGATCAGCACCCCCTCACTCTCCACGCCGTAGCTCGACCAGGTGTTGTAAAGATCGAGATAGTACCCGAGATCCTCGCGCAACACGGGGCCGTGCAGCGGGCAAATGATGGCAATATCCAGTGCCGCCGCCTTTTTGAGCAGGGCCTGCACCTGCGCGCCGTATTTGCCCACGATACCGAAATAATAGCGTCTTGCCTCGCACGCCCAGTCCTCGTCGGCGTCCAGCGCGCCGAATTTACCAAAGCCGTCTGCCGAGAACAGCACCTTGTCTGTGCTATCATAGGTCACGATGACCTCGGGCCAGTGCACCATCGGCGCGGTGACGAAGGTGAGCTCGTGACGGCCAAGCGAGAGGGTGCTTCCCTCTCCCACCACAATCTGTCGATCGGCAAAATCCGTGCCGAAAAAGTTCTGCATCATCGCAAACGCCTTGGCAGATGCCACGATCTTGGCGTGCGGGTATGCCGCGGCGAAGCTTGCCACGTTAGCGGAATGATCCGGCTCCATATGCTGCACGATCAGATAGTCGGGCGCGCGATCGCCGATCGCGTCTGCCAGATTTTTCAGCCACGTGTCGCCAAAGCGCGCATCTACGGTGTCCATCACGGCAATTTTTTCGTCCAGGATCACATAGGAGTTATATGCCATGCCCTCGGGCACGACGTACTGCCCCTCAAACAGATCGACTTCGCGATCGTTGACGCCGATGTAAAGAATGTCGTTGGTAATTTTCATAATTCCTCTCCTTATTGCTTCATCTCTTTTATTATAGCAAAAAAGCGAAAGCTGCACAAGCGGAAATCGCTGTGTGCAGCTCTATTTTTTTACAAAAGCGATCCAACGCCTCAAAGCACCGCCCACAAGCCGAAAAGCGAGGCGGCCAGCGTGGGCAGCGAGATCGCGGCGCCGTACAGCAAAAACTTTCCAAAAGAAAGCTTCACGTGATACTGTCTGAGCAGTGCCATCCACATAATGCCCGCAAGGGCGCCTAGCGGCGTGAAAAACGCGCCCACGTTAGAGCCGATGACCGCCGCATACAGCGCAGGCAGCGACGCCACGCCCCCCGGTGCCGTGACCGAGGAAAACAGCACGCTCATGGGGATATTGTTCACCAGATTGGCGGCAAGGAAGGAGCCCGCACCCACGCGGAAGATCTCGCCCGCGCCGAGCAACCAAGCGGAGAGCTGCGCCGTCACGCCCGCTTTGTTGAGCCCCATCACCAGAACAAACATCGAAAGTACGAAAGGCACCACGTCAAAGGGCGCACGCAACAGCGCGTGACGCACGGGCGAGAGTCCGCGATGACGGCAGATCAGCTCGGTGATCGCAATAAAGTACAGAGAAAGGCAGCAAAGCGCGGCGATCAGCCACATCGAAATATTGACGTAGGAGGAAAAGACCATCAGCAAAATGCACCCGCCAAGCGCCGCGATGCCAAGCGAAACGGTAGGCTTGTCGGCGATATGCTCGTGACGCTCGCTT
>JAZRFG010000134.1:0-3187 GCA_045661265.1 Eubacteriales bacterium | reverse complement strand
GTCCCGCTTCACTTGCCCTAATAGTATACCACACAAGCGGCGCTGTGTCAACCCCTTTTTCACAAAAAATTGTTGACAAAAACCGACGGCAAGGGTATACTTTGAATATAGTATGCTCTGATCTGACACAAAAGGAGGTGCCGCCATGATCCCCGAAGCGTTCCTTGCGCGCATGCGCGAGATGCCCGAGCTTGATTTTGAGGCGTTTTGTGCCGCTCTTGCGGCGCCCGCCGTACGCGCGTTGCGCGTGAATACACTGAAAACCGACGCGGACACGGTACGCGCGCTCCTGCCCTTCAACGTCGAGCCGCTCCCCTTTGCCGAAAACGCTTTCTACGCCCCCGTGGACAAGGTGGGCGCGCTTGCCGCGCACCACGCGGGGATGTTCTATATGCAGGACCCCGGCGCGATCAGCACGGTGCTTGCCGCGGCGCCGAAAAGTGGCATCACGGTACTGGATATGTGCGCCGCGCCCGGCGGCAAATCCACCCAGCTCGCGGCGGCGATCGTCCCGCACGGCACGCTTGTCGCCAACGAATACGTGCCCGCACGGTGTAAGATCTTACAGGGCAACGTCGAACGCCTTGGCTGCCGCGCGGCGGTGGTGACCAACCTTTCCACCGATGCGCTCGCCGATTTTTACGGCTCCTTTTTCGATCTCGTCGTAGCCGACGTCCCCTGCTCCGGCGAGGGTATGTTCCGCAAATACGAGGTCGCGGGTGAGGAATGGAGCGAGGAAAACGTGCGCCTTTGCGTCGAGCGCGCGCACGGGATCCTGCAAAACGCCGCACGTTGCGTGAAGCCCGGCGGGCAGCTGCTTTTTTCCACCTGCACCTTTGCCCCTGAGGAAAACGAGCACCAGATCGACCGCTTCCTTTGCGAGCACGCCGACTTTTCACTCCTGCCCGTCACGGCGGAAATCGCCAATATCACCGCAAACGGTGTGAATTTCGAGGGGCTTTCCCACGATATGCGCTTGACGCGCCGCTTCTATCCGCACCTGAGTCCCGGCGAGGGGCAGTTCGTGGCGCTACTGCAAAAATCCGCGAACGCCGCCTTTACCCCCGCGCGCGCCGATGCGAGCGTGGCACCCGCCAAAAAGGACGCGCAAGCGGTGTGGGACTTCCTTTCCGGGACGCTGACCTCCCGCCCCGACTGTCGCCTGGTGCAGCTGCGCGACGATATTTACCTCGCCCCCGACATTCCGCTCCCCCCGCGCGACGTATTCGCCGCAGGCGTGTGTGTGGGCACACTTCAAAAGGGCCGGCTTGTACCGCACCATCAGCTTTTCTCCGCTTATGGCAAGGATTTTCTCCGCCAACTCTCACTCACGGCGCAAGACCCCCGCGTGGCCGCTTATCTGCGCGGCGAGGAGATCGCCGCCCCCGAGCTTGCGGGTGAAAATGGCTTTGCCGCACTCCTTTTCGAGGGCGCGCCGCTTGGTGGCGGCAAGGCGGTGGACGGACGGCTCAAGAACCACTACCCCAAGGGACTGCGCAATAGAAACTGAAAAAACACCCCGAAACGGATACCGTTTCGGGGTGTTTTGATCCTTTTCTTTATCCCACGATTTTGCCGACCAGCGTGATGACAAGCAGCGCGAAGATGATGACGGGAAGCACGTACGCCATATAGATACGCAGCTTGCGGGGGAACTTGAGACCGTCGCCCGCGTTGAGCTCTTGCTCGAAATTCTTCCAGCCCCAGCCGTAGCGCGAGGTGCAGAACACCACGTAGAGCAAGCTACCAACGGGAAGCAAGAGATTGGAAACGATGAAATCCTCAAGATCCAGGAAACCAAGACCAAACACGGTCACGTCGCCCCAGATGTTCAAGCTGAACACGGCGGGCAAAGCCAGCACCATGATAAGACCGATGTTGATCAGCGCGATCTGCCAGCGCTTGAGGGAGGTCATCTCCAGCCAGAAGGACATGATGTTCTCGAACACGGCGATGACGGTGGAGTACGCCGCGAAGATCATAAACAGGAAGAACAGGGACCCCACGATGCGACCCGTGACCGCGCCCATCGAGTTGAAGATGCCCGAAAGCGTGGTGAACAGGAAAGAAGCACCGACCGTGGAGGCGTCCACGTTGACACCGCCCGCGAAGGTGAAGCACGCGGGGAAGATGATGAAGCCGGAAGCAAGCGCGATGAAGGTGTCAAGACCCGTGATGGTCACGGCCTCGCCCAAAAGCGAGCGATCCTTGGAGATATAGCTGCCGAAGATGGCGATCGAGCCGATGCCGACGGAAAGCGTGAAGAACGCCTGGCCCATCGCGGCGGTGATGATCGTGAAGATGTCGTTGTTAAGAAAGCTCTCCTTTGTGGGAACGAGGTAGAACTTCAGGCCCTCCAGCACGCCGTCCAGCGTGCAGCAATAGATCGCAAGACCGATGATCAGCGCAAACAGCGCCAGCATCATATACTTGGTGATGCGCTCCACGCCCTTTTGCAGACCGAGCGCACAAACGGTAAAGCACAGCAGGACCGTCGCGGCGGTAGAGCCGATGACCAGCCACGTGTTACCGATCGTGGCACCGAAGTGCGCGCCAAGATCGGGCACAGCCGTGCCGACGTCCATGATGCTGCCCGACAGATACTTGAAGAAATACAGTAGCATCCAGCCCGCGATGACCGTGTAGCACATCATAAGCAGGTAGTTGCCGCCAATGCCGAGATACTTCATAAAATGCCACTTCTGACCCGGCTTTTCCAGTGTTTCAAAGGAGGTGGCGATGCTGCGCTGGCTCGCACGTCCCACGGCAAGCTCCGCGCA
Source organism: Eubacteriales bacterium (assembly GCA_045661265.1). Lineage (GTDB taxonomy): Bacteria > Bacillota > Clostridia > Oscillospirales > CAG-272 > Firm-07. The sequence goes on along the minus strand of JAZRFG010000134.1, from coordinate 407 downwards.
CATCACGGGAATGCCCAAGAGCAGCAGGAACGCCAGATAGATCAGCACGAAGATCGCGCCACCGTAAGCGCCCGTAATGATCGGGAAGCGGTACACGTTACCAAGGCCGATGGCGCATCCCGCAGAGATCAGGATAAAGCCAAGGCGCGAGGAAAATTTTTCTCTTTGTTTCATAAAAGGTCCTCTCTTTTTGATTGTCTTACCTTAAATATTATAATGATTTTTAGCGATTTGTCAACCTTTTTTCAAAAAGTGCCAAAACGGTATCAGTTTTGCCAGTATTTCCGATCCAAGCTGCGCAGCTGGATCGCCTCGGCCACGTGGTGCGCGCGCACAAGCTCGCTTCCCTCCAGATCCGCTACGGTGCGCGCCACGCGCATGATGCGGTCATAGCCGCGCGCGGAAAG
>JAZRFG010000133.1:0-1333 GCA_045661265.1 Eubacteriales bacterium | reverse complement strand
AGCTGCCGTACGGCGGCTGAGATGGGCTTGGCCCGAACCCTTTAACCTGATACGGATAATGCCGGCGTAGGGAGAGTTCAAGGGATGACCTGCAAGGTCGCTTCTTTACCGCACGGAGATTTTCGTGCGGTAATTTTTTTCCTTGGAGGTATCCTTATGAAACAAACGATTCGTACCCGCAAGCTGGTGGAGGCGGCGCTGCTTGTCGCGCTTGCCACCGTGCTTTCCGTCCTGAAGATCGCGGAGCTGCCCTACGGCGGCTCGATCACGCTGGCGTCGATGTTCCCGATCCTGCTCTTGTCCTACCGCCACGGCGTGCGTTGGGGACTTGGCGGCGCCGTTGTGTACGGCGTGCTCCAGCAGCTCCTCGGGCTCAACAACCTTTCCTATTTCACCACCTGGCAGTCGGTGCTTGCCATCATTTTCCTGGATTACATCATCGCCTTCGCCGTGGTGGGCCTTGGCGGCATCTTCCGCCGTGGTGTGAAGCGTCAGAACCTCTCGCTTGCCACGGGAGCGCTTTTCGTGTGCGTGCTGCGCTATCTGTGCCACGTGGTGTCGGGTGCGACCGTATGGGCGGGGCTTTCTATCCCCGATGGCGCGGCGATCGCCTATTCGCTGATCTACAACGCGACCTATATGATCCCCGAAGCCATCGTGCTCGTGGCGGTGGCGTACTATCTGGGGTCGCTGTTGGATTTCCGCCGCGAGCAGCCCGTGCGCCTTGCGCGTACGCGCACTTTGCCTGCCGAGGCGCGTGTGCTTTCCGTGCTTGCGGGAATGTTTGCGCTGGTAGGTGCCGTGGTGGACGTGTCGCTCATCTTCCCGCGCCTGCAAAACGCCGAGAGCGGCAAGTTTGACCTTTCCGGACTTGCGCCCGAAGCGGGACTTGCCGGCAGCTTCTGGCTTACCGTGATCATTGTGAGCGCCGTGTGCGCGCTTGCTTGCACGGGGCTGCTTGTCGCCCGCGGAAGAGTTCTTCGCAACAGCGAAAAAAGCTGATAAATTCACCCCGTTGGGGGGCTAAATCCCTTGAACAAGGGCGCCGCAGAATGCGGCGCCCCTCTTTTTGTTTCAGCTTCTTGACTTTTTGGTATATTTATGATAAGATAATATATTAGATAAGAATGTCCTTTGAAAGGCGGAAAATATGAAGATTGGATTTGTTTCTCTCGGCTGTCCCAAAAACCAATTGGACACCGAGGTGATGCTTCACGAGCTGGCAAGCGCGGGCTATGAGATCACGCCCGACGAAACCGAGGCCGAGATCGTTGTGATCAACACCTGTGGCTTCATCGAAAGTGCGAAAAAAGAGGCGATCGAAAACATTCTG
>JAZRFG010000132.1:0-2155 GCA_045661265.1 Eubacteriales bacterium | reverse complement strand
GCCGACTCCACCTCGCGCTGGGCAGAGGCGCTGCGCGAGATGTCGGGCAGACTGGAGGAAATGCCGGGTGAGGAGGGCTACCCCGCGTACCTGACCTCGCGTCTGGCACAGTTTTACGAGCGCGCGGGCAAGACGGTCTGCCTTGGCCGTGACGGCCGCGTGGGCACGCTGACCGCCGTGGGCGCGGTGTCCCCGCAGGGCGGTGACATCTCCGAGCCCGTGACGCAGGCGACGCTTCGTATCGTCAAGGTGTTCTGGGGCTTGGATTCCTCGCTTGCCTACCGCCGCCATTTCCCTGCCATCAACTGGCTGAACTCCTATTCGCTTTACCGCGACCGTCTGACGGACTGGTTCGCGGGCAACGTGAGCCCCGAATGGATGAACAAAACGGGCGAGCTGCTTCGTATCCTGCAAAAGGAGAACGAGCTGCAGGAGATCGTCAAGCTGGTGGGCGTGGACGCCCTTGGTATGGAGGATCGCGTCACGCTGGAGACCGCGCAGTCCGTGCGCGAGGACTTTTTGCAGCAGAACGCGTTCGAGGAGGGCGACAGCTATACCGAAATGGAAAAGATGGACGCCCTTATGGATCTGATCTTCGCGTTTGACGAGAAGATGCGCAAGGCAGTGGCCGCAGGCGCCGACATCAACGCCATCGCCGCACTTCCCGTGCGCGAGCGTGTGGGCCGTGCCAAGTCCGTGAAGTTTGAAAATTACAAGGCCGAATACGCCGCCATTCTCGCCGAGATGGACGAGCAGATCGCCGCGCTTGCGGCAAATAAATGAAAGGGGGAGAGCTATGATCCGTGAATACAGAACGATTGAAGAAGTGGCAGGCCCCCTGATGCTTGTCAAGCAGGTGGACGGCGTCAAATACGACGAGCTCGGCGAGATCGAGCTGCCCGGCGGCGAGATCCGCCGCTGCCGCGTGCTGGAGGTCAATGGCCGCAACGTGCTGGTGCAGCTGTTTGACAGCGCGGCGGGCCTCAACCTTGCCAACAGCCGCGTGCGCTTTTCGGGACACGGCGTCGAGCTCCCTGTGGGTGAGGGGATGCTGGGTCGCGTGTTCAGCGGTATGGGAACGCCCATTGACGGCGGTGAGCCTCTGCTTGCCGAGAAGTCGATGGACATCAACGGCACGCCCATCAACCCCGCCGCGAGAAAATACCCCTCCGAGTTCATTCAGACCGGCGTTTCCGCCATTGACGGACTCAACACCCTGGTGCGCGGACAAAAGCTGCCCATCTTCTCGGGCTCGGGCCTGCCGCACGCCAACCTTGCCGCGCAGATCGCGCGTCAGGCCAAGGTGCGCGGGTCTGACGAGAAGTTCGCCGTGGTGTTTGCCGCTGTCGGTATCACCTATGAGGAAGCGGATTTCTTCATCTCCGATTTCATAAAGACGGGCGCGATCGACCGCACCGTGCTGTTTATCAATCTGGCGAGCGACCCCGCCATTGAGCGTATCACCACGCCCCGTATGGCGCTCACTGCCGCCGAGTATCTGGCGTTTGAAAAGGATATGCACGTGCTGGTCATCATGACCGACATCACCAACTACGCCGAGGCCTTGCGCGAGGTGTCTGCCGCGCGTAAGGAGGTGCCCGGTCGCCGCGGCTATCCCGGCTACCTTTACACCGACCTTGCCACCATGTACGTGCGCGCAGGTCGTAAGGAGGGCAGCGAGGGCTCGATCACGATGATTCCGATCCTCACGATGCCCGAGGACGACAAAACTCACCCCGTTCCCGACCTTACCGGCTATATCACCGAGGGACAGATCATTCTTTCCCGCGAGCTGTACCGCAAGGGGTATCTCCCGCCCATCGACGTGCTGCCCTCGCTTTCGCGTCTGAAGGACAAGGGCATCGGCAAGGGCAAAACACGCGAGGACCACGCGGGCACGATGAACCAGCTCTTCGGCGCGTATGCACGCGGCAAGGAAGCCAAGGAATTGATGGTGGTGCTGGGCGAGAGCGCCCTCACGCCCGTTGACCGCCTTTACGCCAAGTTCGCCGACGCGTTTGAGGCGGAGTATATCAACCAGAGCTTCCGCGAGGACAGAAGCATCGAGCAGACGCTCGAGCTTGGCTGGAAGCTGCTTTCCATTCTGCCGCGCGGCGAGATGAAGCGCATCAAGCCGGAGCTTGTGGAAAAATAC
>JAZRFG010000131.1:0-11541 GCA_045661265.1 Eubacteriales bacterium | reverse complement strand
CGTCGACCTTGTAGGGGCGCACGCCGTCCCCATTCTCAAAATAGTAGCCGAAGTTGAGCGCTTGCAGCTCGGCAAGCGTCATGTCCTCGATGTAATGGCTGATTTCCTTGTTTTTGCAAAGCTCCTTCACCTCGTCCAGCGTGAGGTCGCCGTTGACGTTGCAGGTCTCGTCCACGTAGTCGTCGTGGTTGTAGACCAGATACCCGTCCTTGGTGAGGTACAGGTCGCTTTCGATGATGTCGACCTTGTAGGTCTTGACGGCCTCGCGGAACGCGAGCATCGTGTTCTCGGGATTTTGCACGCCGCCGCCGCGATGTGCGGCTACCATCGGCAGATTGCCCTCACCCACCACAAAGGGATTTTGCTCCACGTTCTTCGCGGGCGGGATCAGATTGATCACGAGAAGAAACAGGATCAGCGCGGCAAGCACGCTTGCCACAATGATCAACGCCTTTTTCTTTTTGCTCAAATTTTTCATACCGTTACCTGCCTTTTCTTATTATTGTCTTTTTGGGGGAGAGGGAGCAAGCCGCCGCCGGTTACGTTGCGGGCGTGAAATGCACGCCCCTACAGGGGTAGGGGCGACCACTGGTCGCCCGTTTTCGGCGGGAGTAAGTTCCTCTGCGGTTTTTATTTTCTTGTCAGACAAACCACACTTTCAACGTGTCCCGTTCGCGGGAACAGATCCACAGGAGTGACGGTGCCGATCTCGTAGCCGAGGGTGCGCAAGAGGGCGCAGTCGCGGGCGAGAGAATCGGGGCCGCAGGACACATACACGATGCGGGGCACCTCGCGCGCGGCGAGGAAGCGCAGCAGCGCCTCGTCACAGCCCTTGCGCGGGGGATCGAGGATCACCACGTCGGGGTGGAGCGTGCCGCGCTCTGCTTCCACGGGGGCAAGCAGCCCCTCGGCGTCGGCGGCGTCACCGCAATAAAAGTGCGCGTTTTTCACACCGTTCAGCGCCTTATTCACATTCGCGCACTTAACGGCATCGGGGACGATCTCAATGCCGACAAGGTCGCTTGCGCGCTCTGTCATTGAAAGCCCGATGCTGCCCGCGCCGCAGTAAAGGTCAAGCAACAGCCCCTCACCCGCAAGCCCAGTGAGCTCTGCGGCAATCGTATAAAGCAGTTCTGCCGCATCGTGGTTGACCTGATAGAAGGAGGCGGGCAGAATGCGCAATCGCTTGCCGCACAGCACGTCCTCGATATAGGAATTGCCGTAAAGTGCGTGGTATTTTTCGCCCAGCACCACGTTGGTGCGCTTGGTGTTCTCGTTGATGACCACCGAGGTCACCTGCGGAAATTTTTCGATCAGCTTGCCCACAAACTCCAGCGAGTGGGGCAGCTCCTTTCCGTTGAGCACGGGGCAGACCATCAGCTCCCCTGTCGCCTTGCCCTCGCGCAGGTAAAGGTGGCGCAACAGTCCCTTGCCGCTTTCCTCGTCATAGGCACTCACGCCTTTGGCGGTGTAAAACTCACAGAAAAAGCGCAGGATCTCGCCAAACACGGCGGGCTGGAGCGCGCAGCAATCAGCGGGTACCACGCGGTGTGTTTTCTGCGCGTAAAAGCCGCCGAAAAGTCCGTTTTTTCCATTCGTTATGGGGTATTCCGCCTTGTTGCGGTAGCCCTTTGTCACGCCTGTGTGGCGCACGGGGGCAACTTCCACGTCGGGCAACTGTGCCTTGCGAAAGGCGTACTCCACAAAGGAGCGCTTGAGCGCAAGCTCCTTTTCATAAGTAAGGTTGCGATACACACAGCCGCCGCAGGAGGCGGGAGCGTCGCAAAATCCGTCCTCGCGGTCGGGCGAGGGGGAAAGCACCTGCACAAGGCGCGCCACCAGATAGGTCTTATTGACCTTGATGACCTGCGCCCGCACGGTGTCGCCTGCGACCGCGCCCGCCACGAAGACCGCGCGTCCGTCGGGCGCGCGACCCACGCCGCAGCCGAGGTTGTTGAGGTCAGTGATCAGGAGCGAGAGCTCGCTCCCCTTTTGCAGATCAGACATAGTATTCTTCATCTGTTTCCAGGCACAGGCAACCGATCCTGCCGCCGCGCATCGCGCCGCAGTCCAGATAGATCACGCCGTCCTTTCGCTCAATTTTGCCGCTTGCGGTGGGCACGTGTCCCACGATCAGTGTGCGGGTCTTGAAAAAGTCCGCGTCGGGCACAGCGGTGGAAAACACCTCGTCGGGCTCATAGTCCTCGGGGAACTTGTCCTCGCTGTAATTCGACAGCCCCGCGTGTGCGAGGAAATAGGTCTTTTTGCCCACCTCGATCTCGTCGCAAAGCATAAATTCGGAAAGGTAGTCCAGCACGCCCTCGCGCATCTCGGCGTCAAGCGCACGGTAGCCCGTGAGCGTTGCCATACCGCCGTCCTGCGCCCACGCGGTCATCTCGGCAGAGAATTCGGGGGTGGGGGCGCTGCCGTTTGCCAGCATCTTTTCAAAGCCGGAGAGCATGCGCAGCGCCTTGAGATCGTGCTCGCCCGCGAGGGGGTAGACGTTCGGGCGCATGCTCATATCGGTGAGCAGCTCCATCGACTGCTCGCCCACGTCCACGCTGTCGCCCAGCACGTACAAAACGTCGCTGTCCTTCAGGTGGATCTGTTTCAAAAGCTTCTGAAAGCCCTCGTTATCTCCGTGTAAATTTGCCGTAACAAAGGTCATGATCTCTCTCCTTTAATTTGCAATGGTCTGAATGGTGGGGGTGTCGAGCAGCTCCAGTTCAATGGTGGGATCCGCCGCGCGCACAAGCGCGGCAAGATGAGCAAGCACAGGGCGCTCGGTGTAAAAATGTCCCGCTTCCATCACGCACAGGCCCTCCTCGGCGGCGTCCAGCATACGGTGATAGCCGATGCGACCCGAGAGGAACAGATCTGCACCAGCCGCGCGCGCGGCGTCGATAAAGTCGCCGCCCTCGCCGCCAAGCACGGCGACTGTTTGTACCGTGCCCTTGCCGATCACGTTCACGGCGGGGGCACCCAAAAGGCGGCAAACGGTGCGGGAAAGGTCGCCAATATCCACGGGGGCGGGCAGCTTGCCCACGCGCCCGCAGGCGGGCTCGCCCTCGGGGGCGAACGCACGCACATCACAAAGCCCGAGGAGCGCGGCCAGCACGTCGTTCACGCCACCCTCGGCGGTGTCGAGCCGCGTGTGGAGCGAGAGCGCCGACACGCCGCCCCGCACGAGCTTGATCAGCTTGCGCGGCACGCAGTGCGCGGGGGTCAGGGCCTTCACGCCGCGAAACAGCAGCGGGTGGTGTGTGAGCAACAGGTCAAACTTGTTTTCCACGGCGTAATCCACCGCGGCCTCGGTGGCGTCCAGCGCCACCAGCACGCGCTTTACCTCTTTTTCGGGGTCGGCACAGGCGGCAAGGCCGTCGTTGTCCCAGTCAGCCGAGAGCGCGCGGGGGGCGCTCTGCTCTAAAATTTGATACAGCTGTGTGATTGTCATTGTATACTCCGTTCTGTCGCGTGGCGACGGGGGATCGGCGCGTGATAAAGAAAAGTCGGGGCAAGCGCCCCGACTTTTCCACGCGCTTACTGTTGGGACAAGAAAGCGTTGAGCTTTTCGATCAGCTCGTCGGCATCGGTGCCGTGAACGGCGCACGCGTCTGCGATAGACTCGCCGCGAGAGGCGGGGCAGCCCAGGCAGTGCATGCCGATGGCGAAGAAGAACTGTGCGGTGCCGGGATTGAAGTCCAGCACGTCGCCGATAATGCTATCCTTGGTAACGATCATGGTTGTGATCCTCCTTTGACTTGATGCTTTTATTATACTATTTCCCTTGGTTTTTGTCAATAAAACGCTTTACTTTTTTTGTGAAAGTTGATATACTATTATATACCAAGCTTGTCGGCAAGTGCCGCGGCGGGCATAAAGCCGAGCGCGGAGTGCGTGAGCGCGCCGCCCTCAAAGCGGGCGACAAAGGGGATCGAGGAAATGCCGAAGCGCGCGGCAAGTGCGGGGGCCTCGTCCACGTTCAGTTTGCCCACCTTTATTTCGGGGTGCTCGTCTGCGATCTGCTCCAGTGCGGGCACCAGCATGCGGCAAGGGCCGCACCAGTCGGCGTAAAAGTCCACAACGGCGGTGCCGCTTGCGATAAAGTCATTAAAATTTTGCATCGTAATCTTTTCAACTGCCATGGTGATATTCTCCTTTCGCGGGATAATATCAGTATAACCCAAATCAAGGAAAAAATCAAGTAGGAGAGCGAAAATGAAGATCAAGGAAAATACGGATCGCGAGATCGTAGAACAGATCAGACAGGGGCTGAGAATGACGGGGGGCTATTGCCCTTGCCGTCTGGAGCGCAGCCCCGAAAATAAGTGTATGTGCAAGGAGTTTCGCGACCAGATCGCGGATCCCGATTTCGAGGGCTTTTGCCACTGCCTGCTTTACTACAAGGAGAAATGATGCCGGCGGTCGTTGAAATTCCCACGCTGCGTTGGGAGAGCGCCACGCTTGACGCGTGCGTGCGCTATCGCGCGCTGCCCTTGTCCGCGCCCTCGGCGGATCACGCCGCCGCCAACCTTTATATGTGGGACGAAAGATATCAAAAGGACCTTTGCTTTGCGGGTGGGCGCGCCGTGGTGCGCCTCTACAAAAAAAGCGGGGGCTATCGTTATTTGTTCCCCGCGGGAGAGGGAGATCCCGCGCCGTTGCTTTGCGCGTTGGAGCGCGAGTGCGCCGCGCGCGGCGAGGTGCTGTGCTTCGCGTGTGTGAGCGAGGAGGAACTGCCGTATCTGGAGGCACAATGGGGAGAGAAATTGCAGATTACCGAGAGCCGTGACTGTGAGGACTATCTCTACGAGGCGCAAAAGCTTGCCACGCTTTCCGGTAAGAAGCTGCACGCCAAGCGTAATCACATCAACGCCTTTTCGGCGGCACACGAGTGGCATGTTCAGCCCCTTACCCCCGCGCAGTTCGAGCTCTGTCTGGATATTTTGAAAAAATGGCAGGAGGGCAAGGAGGACGCCCTCTTGGCCGAGCAGCGCGCCATCGAGCGCGGCTTTTCGGCGTGGGAAGCGCTCGCGCTGGAGGGGCTTTTGCTGTATGCCGACGGCGCTCCCGTCGCATTTTCGGTGGGAAGCCGTGTCACCCCCGCGTGCTTTTGCGTACACTTTGAAAAGGCGGTGCCCGGCTTTGAGAGGGCGTTTGCCGTGATCAATCGCGAAACGGTGCGCGCTATGCTTGAAAAATACCCCCAGATCACGCTGATCAACCGCGAGGAGGATATGGGCGTGGAATCCTTGCGCGCGGCAAAGCTTTCCTGGCGCCCCGCAAAGCTTTTGAGAAAATTTACCGTTTACGTCACGTAACCGTTTGCAAATTTTCACTGTTTGTGATATAATAAAAGGTGTTTTAATGTTTGAACGCTTCTTTTGAAGCTTTTCCACCTCAAAAATTGCACTATGATCAAAAGGAAAAACGGAGAGTAGATATGGCATTCAAAATCATTTTATGTGCGCTCAGCGCGTATCTTGTGGGTTGTATCAACCCCTCTTATATCATCGGAAAGATCAAGGGCATGGATATCCGCAAAAAGGGCTCTGGCAATGCGGGTGCCTCCAACGCGATGATCCTGATGGGCAAGTCTGTTGCTGTGTTCAGCGCGTTGTTTGACATTATGAAGGCCGCCGGCGTGATGTGGCTCGCCCCTGTCATTTTCAAGGACGTGCCCTTTATCGCGGAGATTGCGGGTGTTTCCTGTGCCATCGGGCACATTTTTCCCATTCTGATGAACTTTCGGGGGGGTAAGGGTCTTGCCTGCCTTGGCGGCATCGTGCTTGCCATCGACTGGAGATTGCTGTTGATCCTGCTTGCTGCAGAGATCCTGCTTGTGCTGGTCGTTGACTATATCTGCGTGGTGCCGATCACGGCAAGCGTGATCGTTCCCGTGCTTTACGGCGTGTTCGGCGACCTTGGCTTTGGTTGGCTGCGACGCGCGGGCGGCGGCTTTATCGCCATTGGTGTGCTTTGCCTGCTTGCCGTCGTGATGCTTGCCAAGCACATTCACAATATCCGCCGTATCCTGCATGGCACCGAGATGCATCTGAGCTATATCTGGAGCAAGGAAAAGGATGCAGAGATCGCGCGTATCCGTGAAAATCAGGCGCGCTGGGACGAGCAAAAGCTTGCGCGCACGGCGCAAGGCAAGTGAGTGAAAGGAGAACGCGATGAAGATTACGCTTTATGGTGCGGCAAGTGAGCGCATCGACGAAAAATACGTAAAGGCAGTAGAGGACTTTGGGCTGGAGATGGCCAAGCGCGGACACACGATGGTGTTCGGCGCGGGCTCTACGGGGCTGATGGGTGCCGCCGCGCGCGGCATGCACAAGGGGGGCGGCCATATCATCGGCATCACCCCGCACTTTATGCATAAGCTGGAGCCCGTGAGCGATCTTTGCACCGAGCTGATCGCCACCGAAACGATGGCGGAGCGCAAGACGCTGATGGAGGATAAGGCAGACGCCTTTGTGATCGTTCCCGGCGGCGTGGGTACGCTGGACGAATTTTACCAGATCCTGACGCTGCGCGTGCTGCACAGACATGAAAAGCCGATCCTTCTTTACAACATTGACGGCTTTTGGAACAGCACCCTTGCCGTGATCCGAGAGGGCGTGGAAAAGGGCTTTATCAGTGACGAGGCGCTGGAGGATTTCGCACTTTGCGATACCCCCCAAGAGATATTTGATATTCTCGAAAAATAAGAAATACGGGGATCCGCTTGGCGGATCCCCGTATTTCTTATTTTCCCGTCACCGCCACGCGGTTTGCGGGGACACCAAGTGCTGTGGAAACAAGATCCACAAGCGTTTTTTGCACGTGCGCGGAGTCGCCGCCCCGACACACGATCGCCACCCCCGCGATCTCGGGCATAAGTATCGTGCTGTGCAGCGCCTGTTCGGCAGAGCCGCTGCCCACGCTGGCGGGCTTGCCCTTTTCATCGGTGGCGTAAAGCACGCGCGTGCCCCCTTGTAAGCGGAGCATCACGCTCACCTGTCCCACACCCGCCACCTCGGCGCAAAGCTTGGCGATCTCCTTTTCCAGCTGTGCTTCATAGGCCGTCAGCTCCTCCAGATCCTGTGTGTAGGAAACGGTGTCGCCGCTTGCTGTTTTCGTGTCAAGCATGCCGCCCGCTATGATGAGAAAGACCCCTGCCAGCACGCCACCAAGCAGCAGCCAGATCCGCCCACGCGCGCCGAGAAAGCCGAGCAGCCCCCCGGGGGATTTTTTCTTTTGCTCCATCATCGCACCTCCACCGTACAACCAAGTTTTTTTGTGAGCTCCCGCGAAAGCGTTTCGGGGTTTTGCAAAAGAGCGCCGCCCGACAAAAAGACGGATACGCCCGCAAGCTCGCCCTCGGCTCCATAGCGCACAAGAAGCGTGACGTTTTTTGGGGGAATACCGTATTCCGCTTCCAAAAGGGTGTAAAGCCCCTTTTCAAATTCCGCCCTGCCTTGTGCGCTCACCGTATCGAAAAAGATCTCTTCAAACGCCTCTTGCTCCGCCTCTTGTGTTACGATCTCGCCCGAAAGCAGTGTTTCGCTATTTGCCAAAAGACCCATAAATGGTGCAAGAATTAACAAAAGGATCACCAGCGAAACAAGAAAACGAAACACCCGCGCCGTCCCCCCCTCTTCGACGGGGAGCAGTAGCTCGGCAAGCCCCACCGCCAGTGCCGCGCCGAACAGCGCGAGTACCACGCCCTGCATGGCTTACCCCGCCGCCGCGCATTGCGCGAAGAGCGTGAGGGAAAAGGTGACTGTAACGAAAAGCACGGCGACCACAGCGAGAAAATAGCCGTAGACGGAGGATAGCTCACCCAGTAGCTTTCCCGGCGCCTCGCAGGAAAGCATGCCCGACACGGCACCGCCGAGCAGAAAGGCGATGCGGGTGAGCAGCAGCGAGAGAAAGGTGGGCAAAAAGGCGAAAAAGAGCACGAGGATCGCGCCTGTGCCCGCCACCGAGCGCAGATAGGTGACGCTCCCCGCCACGGTGCGCAGCGTTTCGGAAACCGAGCCACCGACAAGGGGTAAAAAGCTCCCCGCGGCAAAGCGCGCCGTGCGCAGTGCGAGCGTGTCGCTTGCCTTGGCAAGCGCGCTTTGCGAGCTGAGCACGAAGCAAAAAATGCCCATCAGAAAAGAGACGCCGAGCGTGTAGGTGCGCTTGATCACACCCGACAGCGCGCGCAGCGAGGATCTCCCGGTGATCGCGTCCAGCAGCGCAAAGGAAAGGCAAATGCCCGCGATAGGAAGCACCGAGCCCGCAAGCAGCGTTTCCAGCACAGTGAGAAAGGAGGAGAGCACGCCGTGATTGACCACGGCGCAGCGCACGTTGCCGCCCATGGCGTAAAGAGTGCCCATCATCGGCAGAAAAGCGACACAAAGTGCCCTGACGGTATCGAAAAATCGCTCCAGCAGCGAAAATCTTTCGCCTTGCAGCCCCAAAAGAAGCAGCGCCATTGCCAGTGTGGTGCAAAAGGCATAGGCCTTGCCGACGCCCGCGGTGCTGCCGCTTGCCAGCGTGCGAAAGACGGCACACAGCAACAAAAGCCCGCAGATCTTGGCAAAAAGCGCAAGGTTTTCCCGAATGGCAACTCCCGTCAGCTTGCCGACGACGCGCAGGATCGTGCTGATGCTTCCCGCCTCGCTCACCGCCTCGTCCCCTTGCTCAAGGTTTTGTGAAAAAAAGCTTTCGGGCAGTAGCTCCCCTACCTCCGGCGGGATACTGTTCAGAAACGTTTCATATTCTTTTTGCAGCTCGTCCGTGACGAGCGAGGTATCCTCGGCGGCAACGCCGAGCGTGAGCGCACAGAGCAAAAAGGCGAAAAACACACACCGTATTAGGGCTTTTTTCAATATTGCAACAACTCCTTTGCCATTTCCAGTACCTTGTCCACCAGTGGCAATGACAGGACAAGAATTTCCAACTTCCCAAACAGCTGTACGCCTTGCGCAAGCGTATTTTCTCCCAGATCGCGACAGAAAATTGCCGTTAGCTCGCAAATGAGCGCGATCCCCAGCGCGCGCAGCACCACGTCCATGTATTCTCCCGCCCCTGTTTCGCCAAACAGCGTCTGCACGCGCGCGAGAACAGGCGCGTAAAGCAAAAGCGCCGCCCCGATAAGGATCACCGAGGCACTAAGGCGCAACGGCGCCACGAAGGCGGGACGAAGCTCGCGCAAAAAAAGGATCAGCACCGCGGCGAGCAGCGCGATGCCGCTGAGCTGCAGGATTCCCATCTAAAAGCCAAAGGTGGAGCGCACCGTATCAAACAGTGACCCGATCTCGCGGATCAGTATGAAAAACACCACGATCATTCCCGCCACGGTGACAAAGCTTGCCTGCTCGTCCCTGCCGTTTTTGGAAAGGATCTGCGCGGCGATCGCCACCAAAAGTCCCACGCCCGCGATGCGTAAAATCAGATCAACGTCCATTGAAACCTCCCTCAAGCGTTACCATAATAACAGGATCAGTGCGCCCGATAGCGCCAGCGGTAGAATGAGCGCGAGGCGCATTCTTTTTTCCAGCTCCTCCCGCGTTTTTTGCGAAAGAGGGGAGAGTCGCTCGAGATAGTAGTCGCAATAGCGCAGCTCCTCCTCGCGATATCCTGTGCCAAGCGATGCGGCAAAATCAAAAAGCAGCTTGGTGAACTCCCGATCCACCAAAAGGAGCGTGGAGAGAAGCATCGCGTGCAGATCGGCGGCGCCGCGCTTTGCACCAAGTGCGGCATACAGCTTTTCGTCCAGCGAGGCAAGGATCTTGGAAACGGGGGTGCCGAAGCAGTCGATCTGTAAGCGAATGTTGCGGATCAGATCCACAAATCCCTCTGCCTGCAAGCACTTTGCACGCTCAAATCCGGCCAGAAAAACGCCGCAAAGCACTCCACAGCAAAGAAGAAGTCCGATGCCGAGCCATTTAGTAAAAAGCATCTGCCGCCTCCCGCGTGTAAACATCGTAGGTGAAATCGAATACGTCCCCGCGCCGCGCGACCGCCACGTAATAGCCGAAGCAGCGTGCCTCGTGCAAAAGGCGAAGCCCCGGGCGCGCCAGAAGATCGCGAATGTCGGCGGCGTGGGCGCTGGCCAGCAGCGGCACGCCCGCTGCGTGTGTTGCGGCGATCTCCTGCGCCTCGGAAAGATCCCCAATCTCGTCACATAGGATCAGCTCTGCTGAAAGTGTGCGCGCCGCGATCGAGATGCCCGTGCCGCGCGGATAGCCGGAGAGCAGGTCGATCAAAAGACCGCTTGCCTCAAGCCCCGCGCAAAGCTCGCCGCGCGTGTCAACCACGGCCACGCGTCTTGTACCGGCCATACGTGCCGCCACGGCGCGCAGGAGTGTGGTCTTTCCCACTCCGGGTGGGGCGAACAGTAGCACGCCCTCTCTTCTTTCTCGCCCCAAAAGCTCGCAGATCTCGCCCCCGAGCGAGGGGGGCGCGTGCGGCAGGCGGATCGCAAACGAACTGATCTCGCACACGCCACTCACGCGCCCGTCCACGGTGTTGGCGCGGCCGCAGATCCCTATGCGAACGCCTCCCTTCAGCGTGAGAAAGCCGCGGCGCACGGTCTCGCCGTGCGCATAAAGTGAGCCGTCGCAAAAAAGGGGCAAGAGCGCGTCCATTTCCGCGCCCCTCAGCACGCAGTCAAGACGCAGATTTTCTCCCTCTACCGTCAGCGACGCGCAGCGATCGCGTCGCAACCGGATCTCCTCCAGCATAAGGCCGTGGGGGAGCGTGGCGTAGATCTCCTCGACCAAGCGCCGTGGCAAAAGCTGCTCCAAATAAAGGGGGAGCGGGCGCTCTTTTGATAGCACGATGCTTTGCATAACACCCCTCCCTTTGCCCCTATTCTATGTGCCGCAGGACAAACATAGAACTGCAAAAAAGTTCACGGAGGTATTGCATTTTACGCGCGTTTGTTGTATAATATGGTATCATTATGAAACAAGGAGGTCTTGCCATGCAGGACAAACGAATTTTAACGGTGCAGGATATTTCCTGTGTGGGACAGTGCTCGCTGACGGTGGCGCTCCCCATCATTTCCGCTTGTGGTATCGAAACCGCCATTCTGCCCTCTGCGGTGCTTTCCACCCACACGGGCGGCTTTAAGGGCTTTACTTTCCGTGACCTCACGGACGACATTCCCGGAATCGTGGATCACTGGGAAAAGGAAAATATCAAGTTTGACGCGGTCTACACGGGCTATCTTGGCAGCGAGCGCCAGATTGAGCTGGTGCGCGACATCTTCCGTCGCACGGGCACTGCCGATTGCGTGAAGATCGTGGACCCCGCAATGGCAGACAACGGTGTGCTTTACTGCGGCTTTGACGAAAAGTTTGCCAAAACAATGGCGACGCTTTGCGCAGATGCCGACATCGTGCTGCCCAACATCACCGAGGCGTGCCTGATGGTTGACGAGCCCTTTATGGCCGCAGGATATGACGAGGCGTACATTCGCCGCCTGATGGATAAGCTGCTGGCACTGGGCGCGGGCACCGTGGTGCTCACGGGCGTTTCCTATCGCGAGGGCGAGCTTGG
>JAZRFG010000130.1:0-1259 GCA_045661265.1 Eubacteriales bacterium | reverse complement strand
CTTTTTGGGTTGGTAAGTTCTGAGCATAATGGCACCTCCTTAATTCTGGTAATCGGAAGCGTATCGGCCACAAGACACAATGCACGCTTTTTACAGTGACATCATATATTATATACGAAACGCAAGTTTTTTGTCAAGTGTTTTTTTTATTTTAGGTAAAATTTTCTTATTTCGCGGCGTTTTTATTCATAATTACGGCGCATTTTCACAAAAAAAGAGGGGCTTTCGCCCCAAAATCCGTCCCAAAATCCCGCGCAGCCGCACGGCGCGCGGGATTTTGGTCATTCGGTCTGCACCTCAAAGCAGATCTTGCAATAGCGCTCACGCCCGCCCTCGGCGCTTTCGTACCAAAAGCCATAGACGTGCTCGTGCTCGGCCTCATACACAATCTCCTCGCCCGCCCGCGAGCAAGCACAAAAAAGCAGCATAAGAAGCGCCAACAGCGCGCAGATCACCCGTTTTTTCATCTGTTTTGCCCTCCCCGCTCACGGCTGCTTGGCCGTCAGCGCGATGATCAGCTTCATACTGTCCGGCTGGACCTTCGCCTCGTGCGCGGCCTTGTTGCGGCGCAGCTCGCCGCATTTCTGACAGCGGTGGACGATGATATACCCGCGCTTGGGATCGGGCTGGGCGGACACGGGCTCCAGGGGGCCGCCGCACGGATTGGCGCGGTCACCGGGATTGATGTCCACGTGCAAGCTCCACAGGCAAAACGGGCAATGATTGCGCGAGGTGTAGCCAAGAGGCAGCACCTCCTTACCGCAGTGCGCGCAGATAAAGGTGTCGTCGTTTTTGATAAATCTTTTCACTTCCATAGCATTTCGAAAATGCCCGAAGCGCCACGCGGCGCTTCGGGCTTGTTTCTTACTTCTTCAGTGCGATTGCGGCCTTTGCCTTTGCCACGATGTTGGCGGGGGTCAGACCGTAGTACTCCAAGAGAGCGCCGACCTTGCCGGAGCGGCCGAACTGATCCTCGACACCCACGCGGGTCACAGGGACAGGGCAAGCGTTGCAAACGACCTCAGCCACAGCAGAGCCAAGACCGCCGATAACGTTGTGCTCCTCGGCAACCACGATGGCGCCGGTCACCTTGGCGGAGTCGATGATGATCTCCTCGTCCAGGGGCTTGATGGTGTGAATGTTCACCACGCGGGCAGAAATGCCCTCTGCCTTGAGAAGCTCGGCGGCGGTGAGAGCCATATCCACCATGATACCGGTTGCCACGATGGTGACGTCGGTGCCGTCGGTCATCTTCACGC
>JAZRFG010000129.1:0-2029 GCA_045661265.1 Eubacteriales bacterium | reverse complement strand
CACGTTCGGCGCGCTGGGGCTTCACCGTATGCGCAACCGCTACGTCAAGGTCACGGTCAACTCGATGACCAACGTACCGATGATGAACCCCGATATCGTCACGGGCGTATCCATTATGCTTTTGTTCGTGGCGCTGGCAGG
The DNA here is from genome assembly GCA_045661265.1 of Eubacteriales bacterium. GTDB lineage: Bacteria > Bacillota > Clostridia > Oscillospirales > CAG-272 > Firm-07. The sequence goes on along the minus strand of JAZRFG010000129.1, from coordinate 1,888 downwards.
CATGCTCGGCACGCGCAGCATCTTTGGATTTGGCACGATGCTGGTGGCGCACGTCACCTTCAACCTGCCCTACGTGCTGCTTTCCGTGATGCCCCGCTTCCGTCAGCTGGATCGGTCGCTCTCTGAGGCAGCGCAGGATCTGGGCTGCACGCCCGCCCGTGCCTTTTTCAAGGTCGAGCTGCCGCAGATCGTGCCCGGCATCGTGTCCGCACTGATGCTTGGCTTCACGATGTCGCTGGATGACTTTGTCATCAGCCATTTCGTCAGTTCCCCCGACTTCCAAACGCTCCCGCTTTACGTCTATAACCAGACCTCTCACAACGTGAAGTTCAGTATGTATGCACTGTGCTCGCTGATCGTTGTGGTGATCCTCGGCGTTCTTGTCGCAGTAAACTTTGCGGGTGGCAAAAAGCGCAAGGGAGGTGGCCGCGCATGAAAAAACGTATTCTGATCGCGCTTCTTGCGCTCACGCTGACGCTCTCACTGCTTACCCCCGCACTCGCCGGTTGCGCCGGCGCAGCAACAAGCGGCGGCGTAACCACACTTTACGTGTACAACTGGGGTGAGTACCTCTCCGACGGATCGGAGGGCACTGTTGACGTGAACGAGATGTTTGAGCAATGGTATTACGATACCACCGGCAAGCGGGTCAAGGTCAACTACTCCACCTATTCCAGCAACGAGTCGATGTACGCTAAGATCTCCTCGGGCTCGGTCAATTACGACGTGATCGTCCCCTCGGATTATATGATCGAGCGCCTCATTGACGAGGGGCTGCTTGCCAAGCTGGATTACGCCAACATTCCCGCCATCGGCAATATCCTTGCCGATTTCAGGAACGCTGATTACGACCCCGATTGCCACGGCGACGATGGGTACAGCGACTATTCGGTTCCCTATCTTTACGGCATGATCGGCATCATCTATAACACCACGATGGTGGACGAGGAGGATGTCGGCAGCTGGGATCTGATGTGGAACGAAAAGTACGCGGGCAACATTCTGCAATTCAACAACAGCCGCGACGCGTTCGGCTCCGCAATGTACTCACTTGGCCTCTGGGATCAGATCAACACCGAGGACGAGGCAACCTGGAGAGCGGCGTTGGAAGCGCTGAAGGCACAGAAGCCGATCCTGCAGGGCTACGTCATGGACGAGATCTATAACAAGATGGAAAACGGCTCCGCCGCCATCGCCGCGTACTATGCGGGTGACTATCTCACCATGTACGAAAATAACGAGGATCTGGAATTTTATTACCCCCGTGAGGGCACTAATCTGTACGTGGACGCCATGTGCGTGCCCGCATCCAGCCAAAACAAAACCATCGCCGAGCGTTATATCAACTTTATGCTCTTGGTGGACGAGGAGTACGGCGCGCCCGCCGTGGCCAACGCCGAGTACACCTACTACGCCTCTCCCAACCGCGCGGTGGTGGAAAGCGAGGACTATATCTCGTATATGAACGAGATCAAGGACGACGGCTACGACAAGATGTACAACACCGCGGACGTGGACGGCAACGAGGTCAAGACCTCCTCCTACCGCAATCTCAAGGGCGATAAGCTCTTGCTTCTCAACAACCTTTGGGAGGAGCTAAAATCCGACATCTCGGTCAGCGGTGGCATCTACGCCATTTGTGGTGTGATCCTCGGCTCACTTGTGGGACTTGGTGTGTTCTTCTTCGTACGGCGCAGAAAGCGCAATATCTATTGAGTAATAAAGAAACCCACGCTGTAAAGCGTGGGTTTCTTTATTACAAAGTTCTCGCGGGTGACGCCGCGGCCGCCACCAAACAAAAGACCCGCACTTTCGTGCGGGTCTTTTGTTTGGTGGGAGCGGGTGGATTCGGACCACCGAAGGCATTGCCAGCAGATTTACAGTCTGT
>JAZRFG010000128.1:0-20466 GCA_045661265.1 Eubacteriales bacterium | reverse complement strand
AAGCCCGCCGACCGCCACCACCCCTTCGGGCACGCGCGCATTGAGTACGTGGCGTCGATGATCGTCTGCTTTTTGATCTTTTTCATCGGCATCGAGCTGGTGGGCGGCGCGGTGGAAAAGTTTTTCGCGCCCTCGCTGCCTGTTTTCAATCTGATCGCGGTGATCATTCTCGCTTGCTCTGTGCTCTTTAAGCTCTGGCTCGGCTTTTTCAACCGCACGCTCGGCAAGCGCATCGGCTCCGAGGTGCTGCGCGCCACGGCGGCGGACTCCTTCTCGGATGCGGCGGCGACCTCGGTGGTGCTGATCGCCACGATCGTGTCCCCCCTCTTGCCCGAGGCGATCGGGCTTTACGTAGACCCTGTGATGAGTGCGCTGGTGTCGCTGTTGATCTTTTTTGCGGGTGCGGGTATCCTCAATGAAACCAAAAACGCCATTCTTGGCGAGGCGCCGTCCGCGGAGCTGGTGGAAAGGATCCGCGCAACGGTTGCCGAGTACCCCGACGCGCTTGCCATTCACGATATGGTGGTGCACAATTACGGCGCGGGGCACACCATCGCGTCCTTGCACGTCGAGGTGGACGGCAGAAAGAACATTTTCGTCTTGCACGACGTGATCGACGTGATCGAGCGTCGCTTGCGCGAGGAGCTGTGCATCGAGGCGACTATTCACCTTGACCCCGTTCTTGTGGGGGATCCCCTCACGGACGAGTGGCACGCGCGTGTGGAAAAGCTGGCGATGACGCTTGACGAGCGTATCCATATTCACGACTTCCGTATGGTGCCGGGACACACGCACACCAATCTGATCTTCGATATGGCGGTGCCCTTTGAAGTAAAGACCCCCGACGCCACGCTCAAGGAGCAGATGGCACAGGCGGTTGCCAAGGACGCCCCCTTCTACTTCACCGTGATCACGATTGACCGCGTATAACGCGCAAAACCAAAGGATTTGTATTTCGCGCGCCCTCTTTGGCGTGCGAGGAAAGAGGACATCATGCTGACTACCTTTTTGGCGACGCTTGACCCGATGCTGACGTTGTTTTTCTGCATCGCGGCGGGCTTCGTTCTGCGAAAATGCAACGTGCTGCCCGCCGACGCGGGCAAGGTGATGGCGAAGCTGATCACCTGGGTGTTTTATCCCGCGCTGAGCTTCACCACGATGGCAAAATACTGCACCGTGCAAACGCTTTCCACCCACGCGACCAACATCGCGCTTTCCGCGTGCGGCGTGGTGGTGGCGATGGCGATCGCCATTCCGCTCGCCCGCGCATTCGTGCCCGAGGGGGGAGCGGAATGGGGCGTGTTTGCCTACGCGCTCGCCTTTGCCAACAGCTCCTATATGGGTGACCCCTTGGTGATGGCGCTGTTCGGTGACGAGATGCTTTCCTACTATAAAATGTATTGCCTGCCTGTGATCCTGACCATCTACACCTGGGGCATTAGCGTCCTCGTGCCGCGCGGCAAGAAGAAGAGCACGCTAAAAACGATCTTCAATCCTCCCATGGTCGCTATGCTGGCGGGCATCGCGGCGGGGCTCTCCGGCCTTGGCGCGTATATGCCGAGCTTCCTTTCCTCCACGCTTTCCTCGCTCAAGGGCTGTATGGGCCCCACGGCGATGCTGCTGCTTGGTGTGACGGTGGCGAACTATCCCATTCGCGAGATGCTGCAAAAGCGCTCGGTGTATTTGGCAACGCTCCTGCGGCTCGTCGCCATTCCCACGGTCATCATCGCGACGCTGTTCGGGGTGAAGACACTGGCCAACCTTACATTCGGACTTTCGATCGGCAACACCGTGCTGTTCCTCAGCTTCTTCGCGGTGGCCACCCCCTTGGGGCTTAACACCGTGGTGTTTCCCGAGGCGTACGGCGGCAGCCCCAAAACCGGCGCGTCGATGGCGCTGGTGTCGCACACGGCCGGTGTGCTGACGATCCCGCTGTTGTTTGCGCTGATGGTGCTGCTATTCGGCTCGCCCCTTGTGGGGTAAAACACAAAAAGGGCGTCCGTGTCCTTGACACGGCGCCCTTTTTGTGTTCTTTTTTTGCCTTTTCTTTCATAAAATAAAGAACAAAAGGACAAAAAGAGGGGAAACGGTATGGAAAAAGAGGGGCGTTTGAAAAAAAGCGGACTCACGGCCGCCGAGGTGGCGGCATCGCGGCGCGCTCACGGCGCGAACGTATACACGCATCGCGCGGGCAAGAGCTTTTGGCAGTATTTTTTCAAAAATCTGGGGGATCCCGTTATCAAGGTGCTGCTGTTTGCGTTGGGGCTGCACCTGTTGCTGCTTTTCCGCGACCCGGATCTTGTGGAAACGGCGGGCATCGCCGTTTCCGTGGTGCTGGCAACGCTGATCTCCACGCTTTCCGAATACCGTAGTGAGCGCGCGTTCTCGCGGCTGTTTGAAAGCTGTGGGAGCGAAAAATGCCGCGTGCGGCGGGACGGAAGCGTGCAGGAGATCGACGTGGAGCAGATCGTGGTGGGGGACGTGGTCGTGCTTGGCGCGGGGGAGAAGATCCCCGCCGACGGCGTGGTGATCGGTGGCGGCTTCACGGTGGATCAGTCCGCGCTCACGGGCGAGAGCCGCGAGGTGGAAAAGCGCGTGTGGCGCGCGGGCGAGGGCACGGACCCTGCGGCGGCGGGGGCGCTTCTTGCGGGCTGCGGCGTGCTGTCTGGTGCCGGGGAGATGCAGGTTTTGCGCGTGGGGGACGCGACCTGTCTTGGCGGCATCTCGGGCGAGATGCAGGAAGAGCGCCGTGAAAGCCCCCTCAAGCGACGCCTTGCGCGGCTTGCCGCGCAGATCAGCCGCATCGGCTACGTGATGGCGGGCGTGTGCGCGCTCGGCTTTTTGTTTCACGAGCTGGTGATGGACGCGGGGTTTGAGCGTGCGGAGATCCTTTCGCGTGTGCGGGATCTGCCGTTTTTGGCGCAGACGCTTTTGCGCGCGCTGACCCTTGCGCTGACCGTGGTGGTGGTCGCCGTGCCCGAGGGGCTGCCGATGATGATCGCGGTGGTGCTTTCCTCTAACATTCGCCGCATGGTGCGGGATCGCGTGCTGGTGCGAAGACCTGCGGGGCTGGAGGCAGCGGGGTGTATGAATATCCTTTTTACCGACAAGACGGGGACGCTGACGCGCGGGGAGCTGTCGCTTTGTGCGGTGCTTTGCGCGACCGAGGCGTATCCGCATTTGCGCGGGTTGCAAAAGGGCGCACCCGCGCTGTATGAGCAGCTTTCCCTCGCGGTCCATCTTTGCTCGGGTGCTGTGCGCGGCGAGCGGGAGGGCCGCGTTGTGGCGCTGGGTGGCAACGCCACCGACCGTGCGCTCCTCACCGCTTTTTTGGATCAGCCCGCCCCCGCGGTGACACCGCGGGAGCGCATTCCCTTTGACAGTGCCCGCAAGTGGGCGGCGGCAAGGGGCGAGGGGGGCGAGGTGTTTGTGTGCGGTGCGCCTGGTAAGCTGTTGGCGCACGTGGATCAGTGTCTGGACGGCGCGGGAAAAGCAAGGCCCTTTCGCCAAGGCCCTTTTCTTGCGCAGACGCGGGAGCACGCCGCGCGCGGCGAGCGCGTGCTGCTTTTTTGCACGGCAGAGCAGATGCCCGAGGGCGGATCTCTTGGCGCGCTTTGTCTTGTGGGGGCGGTCTGCTTTTGCGACCCTGTGCGCTCTGACGCGCCGCGCGCGGTGCAAACCCTGCGTCGGGCGGGCGTTCAGGTGGTGATGCTAACAGGGGACAGCCGCGAAACGGCGTGTGCCGTGGCGCGGGCGTGCGGGATTCTGCACGAGAGTGGCGTGGTGCTGACGGGCGAGGAGCTGGCGGCGCGCTCTGACGAGGAGGTGCGCGCACTTTTGCCCCGCCTTGCCGTGGTGGCGCGCGCACTGCCCGCCGACAAAAGCCGTCTGGTGCGGCTTTGCGGGGAGGCGGGCTTGGTGGTCGGCATGACGGGGGACGGCATCAACGACGCGCCCGCGCTCTCCCGCGCCGACGTGGGGTTTGCGATGGGAAGCGGTACGCAGGTGGCGCGGGAGGCGGGGGACGTGGTGATCTTGGACGATCGCCTTTCCTCGATCGCACGCGCTGTGCTTTACGGGCGCACCATCTTCAAAAGCATTCGCAAGTTCATCACGCTGCAGCTGGTGATGAACTTCTGCGCGGTGGGGATCTCAGTGCTGGGGCCCTTTATCGGGGTGGAGGCGCCTGTCACCGTGGTGCAGATGCTGTGGATCAATCTCATCATGGATACGCTCGGCGGCCTTGCCTTTGCGGGCGAGGCGCCGCTGGAGATCTATATGCGCGAGCCGCCCAAGGAGCGCGACGAGCAGATCCTCACAAGAGATCTGGCCGCGCGCATCGCCACGCTTTCGCTGTGTGCGACAGGACTGTTCGTCTTTTTCCTCAAATCCGCGTGGGTGCGCTCGTTCTATCGGGAAAGCGAGGGGGACCTCTGCCTTTTGACCGCCTTTTTCGCGCTGTTTATCTTCGCCTCGGTCTTTCAGTGCTTCAATGCGCGCACCGACCGCGTGCGACTTTTCAAGGGCCTTTTGCGCAATCCCGCGTTTCTGTTTATTATGGGGGCGGTTGCCGCCGTGCAGATCGCCTTTGTGTATCTGGGCGGCGCGGTGCTGCGGACGATGCCCCTCACACCCCGCGAGCTCTTTGTCACGCTTCTTTTCGCCGCCACGCTTTTGCCTGTGGGGTGGTTGCATCTTCTGCACCGCCGTCTTTGCGCCAAAAAAGGGCTGTATTGAAAATAAAAAAGGAAGACCCACAAGGGTCTTCCTTTTTTAAAACAATTTAAATCCGTCGATCTCTCCGCGCGAGATCGCGCCGAAGATGCGGTGTCGGATCCCCTTGTGCTGGCGCTCAAGCGTGTCGAGCAGCTTTTTCATCTCCTCGCGCTCGGTGTGACCGTCGGCGGGACAGGGGGATTTGACCACCGGGAGATTTTCGCGGTTTGCGAAATAGCGCACGTCCTTTTCCGGCATATAGATCAGCGGGCGAATGAGCGTGATGTCCGCGCGAGAGAGGTAGGTCACCGGCTGGAAGCAGCCGATGCGCCCCTCGTGGAACAAATTAAGCATAAAGGTTTCGACCACGTCGTCAAAGTGGTGGCCGAAGGCGATCTTGTTGCAGCCCAAGTCCTTCGCCGTGCTGTGCAGTACGCCGCGGCGCATCTTGGCGCAAAGCGAGCAGGGATTTTTCTCCTTGCGAATGTCAAAGATGATCTGGGCGATCTCGGTTTTCTTCACGTGATAGGGTACGTCCAGCTCGCGGCAGAGTGCCTCGATGGCGGAAAAATCCACACCGTCAAAGCCCATATCCACGGTGAGCGCGACCAGCTCGAACTTTTTGGGGTAAAAATAGCGCAGTCCCGCAAGGCCCGCCAAGAGCGCCAGCGAATCCTTGCCGCCCGAGATGCCGACCGCGATGCGGTCGCCCTCGGCAATCATTTCATAGTCGTCCACGGCGCGGCGGACGAAGCTTAAAAGTCGGCGTGTGTCCATATCATTCCCCCAGCAAAAAGCGCTTGGCTTCGGCGAAGGCAACAGCCGCCTTTTCCCGCGCCGCCTTGGACTTTTTCTCGTTATAGATGGCGCGAAGCATGATGTTCTTCGGCGTTTCGTCGGGGTCGATGAGCTCCAGGGCCGCCACGTCATAGCCGTTTGCTTCCAGCATCTTGAGTCGCAGCGCGTCGGTGGCTGCATCACACAGCTTCTGGCGCAGCATCGAATGCTCGGCGATGAAGGAAAGGGTGGGGCAGTTGAGCGTGTGATTGAGCTCGTGGTGGCAGCAGGGGGTCGCGAGAATCACGCGAGCGCCGAACGCGAGCGCGCGCTCCAGCACCAGATCGGTTGCCACGTCGCAGGCGTGCAGCGAGATCACCAGCTGCGGCTTTTGCGGGGTTTCATACCTGCCCACGTCGCCGCAAAGGAACTCCAGCCCCTCAAATTGCACGGCGCGCGCCACCTCGTTGCAGTAGGCGACCACGTCCTCTTTGAGGTCCACGCCCGTCATCGACACGCGAAGCCCCAGAACGTTGGCGAAATAGTGGTACACGGCAAAGGAAAGATAGCTCTTGCCGCAGCACAGATCCAGAATGCGGATCTCGTCCTTGGGCAGGTGGTCAAGCACGTCGCGGATCAGCTCAAGAAAGCGGTTGATCTGGCGGAACTTGGCGCGTTTTTTGTCATAGACGCGGCCGTTCTCGTCCGCCACGCCAAGGTGGCGCAAAAAGGGCTCCGCGCCCGAGAGAATGTGGCTTTTTTCCTTATCGTTGCCGCAAAGGGCAACGGTGCTTGCGGGCTGTGCCGTGAGCTTGCGGGCAAGCTTGTCGGCGCCCAGCGCCACGGCGTGCCCCTTTTTGTTTTGCCTGTATTCCGCGTCCCCCGCCGTGGTGAGCAGATTGACCTGCCCAAACTCTGCCACGCGCGTGGCAAGGCGGGCCTCGCCCTCCTTGTCCAGCGGGAGGTTTTCGTGCACGGCCTTGTTGTCACGGCGGAAGCTTTCCAGCTGGAGCGCGGGTGCGCCGCCGATCACGCGCAGCGTGCCGACGATGCGCAACACCTGTGCATTATCCCCCGCAATGGGGCGGGAAAAGACCATTTTTTTGAGTGCCGTGGCGCGCGATGCCTGCATCGCGAGCGCGGCGAATTGCTCCTGTGCGATCACGGTGTCACCTCACGCCTCGGTGGTTTCGTCCTCGGCGGGGACGTCGTCCTCGCCCGAAGCATCAGGTGCGCTCTCGCTGCGCGTGGCAACGACCGCTTTTGGCTTGAACAGATAGAACTTGCGCTCGTTGCCGTCAAAGATACGGCGCAGATTGCTGCGGTGCGCCCAGGTGATCAGCACGCCCATCGCCACTGCGAAAAGCACGTCGTTGCCAAAGGGCATGTGCAGCGTGTTGATCTCGGAAATGACGGAAAGCATCAGCGGATAGAACAGTGCCACCACCACAGAGGAAAGCGAGATGAAGTGCGAGCAAAGCACCATCGCGGCGAATACGCAAAACAGCACAAGGAAAAGGAAGGGGTTGAGCGCGGCAAGCACGCCCGCGAGCGTGGCAAAGCCCTTCCCGCCGCGGAAGTGAGAGAAAAGCGGGAAGATGTGGCCGAAAATGCAGAAAAACCCGGCCATATATACGGCGCTGATCAGGTGGAAATAGCCGAACTCGGTGATCGGATAGCCGAAGATCAGACCCGCCAGACACACGGAAAGCACGCCCTTGAGCGCGTCACCCGCAAAGGTGATGATCGCGGGCTTTTTGCCGTAGGTGCGAAGAACGTTGGTCGTGCCTGCATTTCCGCTACCGTGCTCGCGCACGTCGTCGTGGAAAAAGAGTTTGGAAACGATCAGCGCGGTGTTGATGCTGCCCAGCAGATAGGAGAGCAAAATACAAAGCCCGAAGCCCAGGCCCATGACCAGCGCATCGACCCATTCCGCGTGCTCGCCCGACAGAATGGCGCGAACAAGCCCCGTTTTGAACAGATCCTGAATACCGATGGCGATAAATTTAGAAAAAGGCATAAGGTTCCCCCTCGTGAAAGTGATGGAATTGGGTGATCAGTCGTTTTGGTTTTGTGCGTCGTCGGCGCTCTCGTCAGGGGCGGGAGCGTCCTTTTTTCTCAGCTTGCCGTACACCCACTTGGCACCCGCGGGAATGGGATCCAGCGCCAGATACAGATGTACGAGGCGATTTTCCTTGTGCTTTTCCAGCACGCGGTAGAGCAGGTACGCGATCGCAAAGCCGCCAAGGCCGCCCAGCGCGCCTGCCACCAGACCGCCAAGGACGTCGGTGGGATAATGCACCACGAAGTAAAGGCGGGTGAAGCCCATCACAAGCGGGAAGAGCAGCACGGGCCAGGAGCGCTTTTTGTTGGTGGTGAGGAAGATGGCCATCATCACAGACATGGCCGCGGTGGTGTGACCGGAGGGGAAGGAGCGCTCGCTTTCCGTCAGCGCCAGCACCTGCTCCCACATCACGCGATATTCCTCGTGTGTGTAGGGCCGCGCGCGGAAGACCAGGGGCTTGAGGGTGACGTTGGTGATCAGGGCGCCCACGGCAATGCCGAAAAGAGCGGCAAGTCCGATCTTGCGCGTGCGCTTGAAGCAGAATAGCACAAGCCCCAGCGCGATCATGCCATAGCCGTGGTCGGCCAGCATCGTGATGGCGCGCATGAGGTAGGTCATCACGTCGCCCGCGGCAAGCGCGAACGCGTGAATAGCGGAAAGTACGGCGTAGTCAAAGCCGTGACAGACGGTGTCCAGCCAAAGAGCCATAATGTTTCTCCTTTCAAGAAACGGAATTTCGGGGCAGAAGCCACGAGAGCTGATTTTCATAGACGAACTGCACGATCAGCGCGGGCTGCGCCATTTCAAAGATCTCGGGGTCGTCGATCCAGTTGGTCTGATAGGTCACACGCTCAAAGGTGTTGGAAAAGAAGGGCTCGGATTGCAATCTTTCCCATTGGTCGGAGAACTGCAAAAGCAGCGACAGCGTGCTTGTCGCGTTGCGCGCAGCGGCCTCCTTCAGCAAAAGAGTTTGTGTCACGGGGCCCGATTGGTAGGACGTGAAATAGTTTTTTTCGGTCGCGCCGGAAAGCGAAACGGTCAGATTTTGCACCACGTCCTCCACGCCCGCGCGGCGCGCGATGGCCTTGCCTGTGGTGTGGTGTTGGTAGAAGGAAAAGGTGTCCGGCGGGGCGGTGAGCAGGTCGCTTGTGAAGCTGTTTTCAAAGTGCTTGCATACCGCCTGATAGGCGTAGTAGACGCCAAGGGAGTTGAGTGAGTTTTCCGTGTTGTTGTAAAGCGGCTGCGCGGATTTGTTGGCGATCAGATAGTCGGTGAGGTTCAGATAGTCCTCAAATCCGTTTTCCGTGAGATAGGCGCAAAGGCGGGAAAGTCGCGTTTGCGAGGGAGTGCCGAGATAAGCCGGCATATTTTCGCTGTATACCGTTTGCGCGTTGGGGATCACCACCAGCAGATATTTTGCACCGCGCTGTTCGTAGGAGTCGGCACGGCGCTGGAGAAGCGAGAGGATCGCGGCCAACTCCTTTTCGGAGAAGGCGGTGTTGCCGAGATAGTCCTCTAAATAGTTGTACTTGTATTCGCTATCCTCGATTTCAAAAAGGAAGTTGTCCTCGCCCACGATCACGTTCTGACCGCTGGTCGCGCGGAATAGAAGGAACTGATGCTCGCGGATGCGCGAGATCGTGGCTGCGTTTTGATACACCGCACGCTCAAAGCGATCGGGGAGCGACTGCCCTTGGATCTGCGAGCCGTCCATACACGTCTCGGCCACGGCGTTTTGACGCTCGTTTGCGGCGTGGATCAGGAAAAACAGGGAAAAGGAGAGCAGGATCCCGACGAAAAGGGCGGTGATAAGAAGATGCGAAAGAGAGCGTTCTTGTTTTTCCATAAGCTCACCTCACAGCAAAAGCTTGCCGTATGCAAGCTCGACGAATTGCGGGAATTGCGGCAAAAAATACAGAATGGAGAGGAGGAATGCCACAAGCAGGCACAGCGAACAGGAAAGTTGCAGTGCGGACTTTATTTTTTGCGGCAGACGCGCGCGCAGCCCCCTGGTATAGTGGGCAAGCGGCATGAACAGCGCCAGAAGCGGAAACAGCAACATCAGATAGTGGCGGTAGGAAAGCGAAACGATCAGATGATAGACGCCAAGGGTGCTTGTTTCGCGCCAGAGGGAGGAGAGCAGCGAGAAAATATCGAAGGGGTCCTCCAGCATCACGGTGAGCGCAAGGACGGAGAGCGCCAGCGCCGAGAGAAGGGAGAGCGGCACGTATAAAAGTGGGTTGCGCGTGGTGTGCGCATAGCGTCCTTTTTGCGCCGTGAACAGCGCCGTGAGCAAAAGCGGCGTGCCCGCGAGCAGCACGGCGGGGTGTGTGCGGTAGAAAAGAAGCGTGCAGATCAGCACCAGAACCGCCGCGACGGCCTTTCCCACACGGGTGGGAAAAACGCGTTTGATCGGCGCGGCGAGATAGTCCACGAAAAAGCGATCCAGCGACACGAGCAACGCGCAAAGCATGCGGTGCGGCGAGGTGGCGCGGAAGAAGCCGCCCTGTCCGCGCGCGGGCTCAAGTCCGTAGATGCAAAGCAGGCCCCGCGCCATATCCGTGGTGCCTGTGATCGCGAAATAAAGGGCGAAGAAGGCAAGGAAGAGCGCCAGCAAAAGTGCCGGCGGGGGGAGCAATCCGTTTTGTGCAACCGAGAGAACGCTTTGCAGCGAGAAGAACAGCAGCGAGGTGACAACGATGCGCTTGAGATAGCCCAGCATATACAGCGTGGCGCCGCGCGAAAACCCTTCGAACGAGGGGCATTGATGCTCGGTGACGTGGAGATATTGCTTATAGCGCAGAAGCGGCCCCATCGCCAGTGTGGGGAATAGCAGCAGATAGCCCACCACAGACAGGGGCTTGTCACATTCGGGGGCGTCGCCGCGGTAGCGGTCCACGGAAAGTGAGATCGCACCAAGGCATACAAGACCAAGACCGAACGGATAGGTGTATTCATTCGGCACCGTTTCTGCCAACACGCGCGCGCAGACGAAAAGAGCAAGCGGGAAAAAGACACCCACGAAAAGGCGGAAGCGGGGCAGGGTGTCGCCGGGAATACAGGCGATCAGACAGATCAGCACGACCACGAAGCCAATCTGTAGATAGGCAAGCGGGTTTTTAAAATTTGCAAGCAGGAGGAAGATCACCGAGCAAAGCGCCAGCGCGCCCTTGCGGTGCTTGGCGGGGCAAAGGGGCAGCATCAGAAGCGAAAGGGGCAGAAAAAGAAAGGTAAAAAGCGGGCTTGCCAAGCGCATAAAACGTTCCTCCTTTCCGTAAAATGAATATATATAGTCATTATAACATAATATTGTTTTTTTTGCAAGTCGGAAAAACGTTTTCGCTTCGCGCGGCGCGGGCGATGGCGTATCCGAGGAAAGGATCTGATATGAAGACCGTTCTTGTGATCCTGGCGGCGGGCGTGGGCTCCCGCTTTGGCGGGGGGGTCAAGCAGCTCTCCCCGGTGGGGCCTTGTGGCGAAATCATGATGGATTATGCGATCCACGATGCATGGGCCGCGGGCTTTTCCCGTGTGGTGTTCGTCATTCGGCGCGAGCTGGAGGCGGAATTCCGTGCGGGTGTGGGGGCGCGTGCGGCGCGTCTTTGCCCGGTTGATTACGCCTTTCAGGAAAAGGAGGATCTGCCCGCAGGCTTTGTCTGCCCCGCCACCCGCCACAAGCCCTGGGGCACGGGGCAGGCGTTGCTTTCCTGCCGCGGAATCGTGCGCGAGCCCTTTCTTGTCATCAACGCTGACGATTACTATGGCAGGGAGTCGTTCGTGTTGGCGCAGGAGTTCCTGACCAAAAACGCCGGGCGAGCGGGGGCATACTGCATGCCGGGCTTCCTTCTCGGGAACACGCTGAGCGAAAACGGCGCGGTTTCGCGTGGGATCTGCACTGTGCGAGAGGGGTATCTTGCGGGAATCGTGGAAACGGGCGGGATCCTGCGTGACGGCGCGGGGGGAGCCGTGGTGGAAAACGGTGGCGTGCGCACGCCGATCGACCCCGAGAGCATCGTTTCGATGAATATGTGGGCGCTCACGCCCGACTTCTTCCACGAGCTGCAGGCGGGCTTTTGCACGTTTCTTGCCACCGTGGGCGCGTCACAGGCGGAATATTTTTTGCCCGCCGCGATAGACGCCGCGGTGCGCGCAGGGCGGGCAAGCGTGCGCGTGTACCCTACGCGCGAGCAATGGTTCGGCGTGACCTACAGTGCGGACAGACAGCGCGTGATCGACGCTCTTGCTGTGCTTCATGCGCAAGGCGTCTATGACGCGCGAGGGCTTTATGCAAGGTAAAAAGCGGGGTGCTTTGGCGCCCCGCTTTTGCATTTACCCCCAAAACGGTGCGAGTTTTTGCAAAAAATGGCATTCTTTGTCCCGGTTGGCGCTCCTTTTTTCGCGCCGCGCCACGAGAGGGCTTGTGTCGGTGCCGTGAGTGCTGGCGTGTTGCGTGCCGCCGCGCCCTTTCTTGCCCGTGCAAGCGTCCCTGCGCGCCTTATGATGATCCCTTCTCGCCGGTCGGTGGCGCCTTATAAATAATAGGAAGCGTTTTTCGCTGCCGCCGCGGCAAGAGGACGCAAGTCAAATAGCATTGTTTAAACTGCACAAAAAAGCGGGGAAAAGTCATAGAAAATGTACGATGTCAACGAAAAATGTCAAATGTTGTCTTTACTGTTGACATTTCCTTTTCGGTGTGCTACAATATGCTTGTATCCGCAGAACCCTTAGGGATCGCAAGAGACCGAAGGGGGAGGACGCTCTGGAGAATCTCCCATGGAGTGCCGAAGGTGCAAGGCGCGCAAAAAGCGTTGCCGAATCTCTCAGGCCAAAGGACAGAGCAGAAAAACACCACTGTTTTCTGTTTTTTCTACCTTGGGAATATTTTTCAGAGTTGCCGTGCGGCAACTCTTATTTTTTTCTTGGAGGGAAAGACAATGATCGCAAAACTTAATGAGATCTTCGCCCCCGCGGCAAAGGTCGTCGCCACGATCAACTCGTATCTGACCGACTACGTCCTGCTGTTTCTTCTGATCGGCATCGGCCTGTTCTACACGGTTCGCACGCGCTTCGTGCAGGTCCGCTGCTTCGGCCGGGGCATGAAGCTGACGTTCGGCAACCTGTCGCTGAAGGGCGGCAAGCAAAAGGGAGGACTTTCCTCCTTCCAGGCGCTGGCCACCGCCATCGCCGCACAGGTCGGTACCGGTAACATCGTCGGTGCCTGCGGCGCGATTTTGCTGGGTGGCCCCGGTGCCATCTTCTGGATGTGGGTGATCGCATTCCTTGGTATGGCTACCATCTACGCCGAGGCGGTGCTCGCACAGAAGACCCGTGTGGTCAACGAGGACGGCTCGGTTTCCGGCGGCCCCGTTTACTACATCAAGCATGCCTTCAAGGGCAAGTTCGGCAAGGGTCTGGCGATCTTCTTCGCCGTGGCCGCTATGCTGGCGCTCGGCTTCATGGGCTCGATGGTGCAGTCCAACTCGATCGGTGAGGCCGTGGGTAACGTCTTCGGTATGGAGGCAGGCACCTACCAGTGGATCATCGGCCTTGTGGTGGCGGCTCTCGCGGCTGTCATCTTCCTTGGCGGCGTGAGCCGTATCGCTTCCGTGACCGAGAAGATGGTTCCCCTGATGGCGGGTCTCTACATTCTCGGCTCGCTGGTCGTGATCTTTGCCCGTATTCAGTACGTGCCCGAGACCTTTGGCATGATCTTCAAGTACGCCTTCAACGGCAACGCCTTGATCGGTGGCGGTGTCGGTTACGCGCTCAAGATGGCGCTTTCTCAGGGCGCAAAGCGCGGTCTGTTCTCGAACGAGGCAGGTATGGGCTCGACGCCTCACGCACACGCTCAGGCAAACGTGAAGGATCCCCACGAGCAGGGCTGCACCGCGATGATCGGTGTGTTCATCGACACCTTCGTCGTTCTTACCATGACCGCGCTGGTGGTCATCTCCACCCTGTATGCAGGTGGCGGTGTGCTTGGCAACTCGCTTTCCTATGCAAACGGTGAGCTGTGGGTGCCCGGCTTTGCCAAGACGAACCTGGCGCAGATGGCGTTCGGCGTGGTGTTTGGCGAGACCTTCGGTAAGATCTTCGTGGCCGTGTGCCTGTTCTTCTTCGCCTTTTCCACCATCCTTAGCTGGAACTTCTTCGGTAAGATCAACGCCGAGTACCTGTTCGGCAAGAAGGGCGTAAAGGTCTACACGGTTGTTGCGGTTGTCTTCATCTTTGCCGGCTCTCTGTTCAGCAACGGATTTGTCTGGGAGCTGACCGACTTCTTCAACTATCTGATGGTTCTGCCCAACGTGCTGGCGCTGGCGTTCCTTTCTGCGCTGGTTGTCAAGAGCGCTTGCCGCAGCAAGTGCGAATGTGCGCTTCCCGCAGACGCAAAGACCCCGAACGAAGAGGAATAATTACTTTAAGCAGAAAAACGGGCGCGCCCGTTTTTCTGCTTTTTGCGTTGTATAAACGACTGCCCTCCCTCATAAAGTATAATAGCAATTAGTGGGGGTACGGTATGGAAAAAGCGGCTGTTTTTTCGAAGGAGCGACAGCGTGTGACGCTGCGGCACGGTACGCGCGCCGTGCTTTGCTTTGAAAGTGAGCTGCCCGTGGGCGAGTGCGTGGCGGTGCGCCATGCAAGAGAGATCTCGGCGGCGCTGCTTTCACACGCCGAGCGGGAATATCTGCCTGTGGCGGCTGCGGAGCTGGAGAGCTTGGTCGGTGCGGGGCGCGCTTTTGCATTTTCTCCGCACAAGCTGCGCTTTTGCGCGCGCATCGCGCCTGCGGGCGCGGGGCTTTGCTTGCAGCTGTCGCTTTGCTATGAAGCGGGCGGCGAGGTGCATCTTTCACAAAGCGCACAGAGCTTGTGGGCGGCGGGTGGCAACGTGCGGTGTAAAAAAATGCCGCGTGTGCGAAAAAATAAGCAGGATCGCGGCGTGCGAGGTTGCAAGAAGCGCGAAAGTGTGTTATAATAACATAATAAGTTTAAATCTATCTTAAAGGATGGTGAAACGATGTCACAAAATGCGATCGAAAGGATCACCGAGGCCGAGCAAAAGGCGGAGGTGCTTTGCCGCGCCGCCGAGGATCGCGCCATGGCTGCCCGTGCCGATATGGAAAAGCAGGCAAAGGCGCATTTAGACGCGGTAGAGCGTAACGTTACCGAAAAGAATGCGAAAAATCTGGCGCAAACGCGTGAGCACACGCAGGCGCTGATCCAAAAGAAGCGTGAGCTTTCCGAAAAAGAGGCCGCGGCGCTTGCCGAGCGGGCAAAGGAAAAAATGGATGCGGCCGTGGGTGCCATCGTGTGGGGGATCGTGGAAAAATGTCAGTAAGCAAGATGGAAAAGCTGACGGCGGTCGTTGCCCGTGAGAGGGCGGACGAGCTGCTGCGGCGCTTGATGCGCCTGCGGGCTGTGTCCCTCATTGACACGGGAGAGCAGACGGCAAGCTCCTTGCAGATCGTGACTGACGTGGCGGGCGCCGCCGAGCGCGTGGCACGCGTTGAGGCCGTGCTGCCGGTGCTGCAAAAGCGCAGCACGCGAAAGCTCGCGCTCTTTCGCCAGCCCGTGCGCGTGTCGCACGGTGAGTTTTGCAGGGACGGGCGCTATGAGCTGGCGTGGAAGCTGGTGGAGCAGACCGAAAAGACGCTGAATAAGCAAAGGCAGCTGGCGCTCTCGCAGGACGAGGTGCGCGCGAGTATGCAAGCGTATCTGCCCTATCTGGATTTTGAACGTCGGCTGGACGCGCTGGAAACCGCGCAGACCACAACGGTGCTGGGGGCGTTCCCCGGCGGCACCTCAACGGATGCGGTGGTCACGGCTCTCACGGGGCGCGCCGCTGCGGTGCAGCTGCTTTGTGAGGACGGAACGGGACTTTACGTTTCGGTGCTCACCCATAATGACGAGCGCGAGCAGACGCTGCGCGCGCTTTCCGGCATCGGATTTTTACAGGCGTCCTTCCCTCAAGTGAATGGCACGCCCAAGGCGCTGTTTGACAGCGCCGATCGCGAGAGAGTGGCGCTTGCCGAGCAGCACCAGCGCATGGAAACGCGACTTCGCTCGCTTGCCGAGCGCGTGGAGGATATTGAGATCCTTTCGGATATTGAGGAGACCACGCTGCGCGCAGAGAAGCAAAAGCGGGAGATCGCCGCCACGAAAAACTGTGCCGTGATCTGCTGCTGGTGCCCCGTGCAGCAACGCGCCCGCGTGACGCGCGTGCTGGAGAGCGCCGAGGCGGCGTATGATTTCGCGCCGCCTGACAAGGGGGAGGAGCCGCCCGTTCTGCTTCGCAACAACGCCTTCGCCCGCAACTTCGAGTGGGTGCTTGGTATGTATGCCTACCCCGTCTACGGCAAGTTTGACCCCACCTTTGTGATGAGCATCTTTTATATGCTGATCTTCGGCCTGATGTTCGCGGACGCGGGCTACGGCCTTGTGCTGAGCGCCGCGTGCTTTTCGCTTGTGCGCTATGCGCACCCGCGCGAGGGAATGAAGCGCTTTCTTTTGATGTTTGGCTACTGTGGCCTTTCCTGTATATTGTTTGGCGTGCTGTTCGGCTCGTATTTCGGCAACTTCCCGCTTGCCTTTATGCAAAACTTTGTGGGCAGCCAAGTGGTGCCGAACGAGATCGCGGTGCTGTTTGACCCGTTGCAAAACCCGATGGGCTTTCTGATCGTTTCGCTTGGCGTGGGTGCCTTGCATCTGCTCGCGGGCATGGCGGTGCAGGCGTATATCCTTTGCCGCAAGGGCAAAATTTTGGACGCCCTGTTTGACATCGGCTCCTATTGGCTTCTGTTCGCGGGCATCGGCGCGTTCGCGCTGGGGGCGCCTGCCGGCGTGTGGCTGCTGATCGGCGGCGTGCTTGCGATTCTCTTCACGCAGGGGCGGCGCAAAAAGGGCTTTGCCGGCAAGCTGCTCGGCGGCCTTGGCGGGCTTTATGCCCTGATCAACTACGTGTCCGATCTGCTTTCCTACTCGCGTATTCTGGCGCTGGGCCTCGCGGCCGCGGTGATCGGGCAGGTCGTAAATATTCTTGCCACCCTGAAGGGGGCTTCCTTCATTGGATTTATCCTGATGGTGGCGGTGTTCTGTGTGGGACACCTTTTGAACCTGGTGATCAACGTGCTGGGCACCTTCGTGCACACGGCCAGATTGCAGTATATCGAATTTTTCGGCAAATTCTATGAGGACGGCGGCACGCCGTTCAAGCCGATGGCGGTTTGTGACCGCTATTCCGAGGACGTGAGCGCCGAGGACGGACAAGCTGTAACACAAGATTAACAAAGGAAAAATAAAAGGAGATTTTAGTCATGGGAGAATTTTTGACATCTATTTTTAGTGGACAGAATCTGGCACTGCTTGGCGCAGGCCTTGCCGCAGCGCTTGCCGGTATGGGCAGCGCCAAGGGCGTTGGTATGGTGGGTGAGGCCGCATCCGGATTGCTCACCGAGGACCCCTCGAAGTTCGGCAAGGCGCTGATCCTGCAGGCACTTCCCGGCACGCAGGGTATCTACGGTCTGATCACCGCGTTCCTGATCGTTTTCAAGATCGGTATTCTGGGCACGCCCGTGGAACTCAGCACGTACGAGGGTGCGTATTTCCTGATGGCGGCGCTGCCCATCGCACTGGTTGGCTATTACTCCGGCATCAAGCAGGGCCGTGTGGCCGTGACGGGCATCAACCTGATCGCCAAGCGCCCCGACGAGGTCGGTAAGGCCATCACCTCCGCCGCGCTGGTAGAGACCTATGCGATCTTTGCCGTTCTGGTCTCGCTTCTGATGGTACTGTTTGCGCCGATCGGTTAAGATATGACGGGATTGGATAAGATCATCGAGCGGATCGAGATGCAGGCGCGCGAGCGCGCCAGCGCCATTCTCCAACGCTCGGAGAAGGAGTGCACGGCGCTGGCCAGAGATTACGCCGCGCGCGCCGAGCAGATCCGCGAGAGGTTGGAAAGCGAGGGCGTTGCCGCCATCGAGGCGATGGTGAACGCCGCCCGCGCACAAAGTGAAAAAACACATACCGAGATCCTGCAGCGCACCCGCCGCGCCCTTTTAGACGAGGCGTTTGCGCGCGCCAAGCGCGAGCTTTGCGACACGGATTTCGGCAAATACCGCGAGCTGCTGGCGGCGCTGCTGGTTTCCGCGCTGCTCGAGCAGCATCGCTCGGAAGAGCAGAGCATCGCCTTTGGCGATGAGGTGGAGGAGGTTGAGCGCTTTGAGGTGATGCTCAACGCCGCCGACCGCGATCGCTTCGGTGCGCAGGTGATCACCGACGCCCGCCGTGTGGCGGAGCGCCGCATCGGCGCCGCCAAGGCCGCCAAGCTCGCGCTCAGTGACCGATGTGCCGATATTGACGGGGGATTGGTGCTGCGCTTCGGCGACGTGGAGCTGAACTGCTCGCTCTCGGTTTTGATGGCAGACGTTCGCCGCGACCTTGAGGGGCGCGTTAGCGAGATCCTTTTCGGTATGCAAGAATGAAAGAGGAAAGAAAGATGGCTGTGAAATACAGTCCCACCGACTATCTGTACCTGAGCGCGCGTCTGCGCGCCAGGGAAGCGACGCTGGTGGGCAAGGAGCATCTCGCGCGCTACCGCGCGATGCACTCCGCCGCCGAGATCACGGCGGCGCTGGTGGCGGAGGGGATCTTTCCCGCCGACACGCCGCGCGAGCAGGCGCTGGAGGCGCTGCTGCGCGAGGGCTTCGCCACCGTAAGGGAAGCCGCGCCCGACCCCGCGCTTTTCGCTTTTTTGCAATATCCCTTTGACTGTCACAATCTCAAGACCGTGCTCAAATGCCATTACCTCGGGCGCGCGCCCGAGGGGCTTTTGATCGACGCGGGCAGCGTGTCCGCCGAACAGATCGCTAAGATCCCTGCCGACGTGCCCGCGGCGCTCCCCGCGCATCTGCGGGAGGGTGTGGAGCGCGCGAGAGACGCCTACGAGCGCACGCGCGACCCGCGTGAGATCGACTTCGTGCTGGATGCGGCCTGTTTTGCGGATATGGCGCAAAACGCCGCCGCACTGCCCGCGGCCGCGCGCCTGGTGCGCGCCCGCGCGGAGATGACCAACCTGCGCACCTGCCGCCGCTTGCTTTCCATGCAGGCGGGCGAGCCCGGAGAGGTGATGCTTTCCCGTGCGTTCCTGCCGGGTGGCGTGACGGATCTTGCCACGCTGCTTGCCGCATACCGCGAGGGGGAGAGCGGCTTTGCCGCGCTGGTGGCAAAAAGCGAGTTTGCACGCGTATTCGAGAGCGCGGATCCCGCCGCCACCGACCTTGCGATGGACAACGCGTATCTTGCCGTTGCCAAGGAGCAAGCACGCGTGCCCTACGGCGCCGAGATCGCCATCGGGTATCTGGTGGGCGTGGAGTATGCGGTCAAAAACCTTCGCATTCTGCTAGTTGCCCGGGAAACAGATGCGGACGACGCCACGCTTGGCGGGAGGTTGAGAGAGAATTATGTATAAGATCGGAATGATCGGCGCGGGGGAAAGCATCACTGCCTTTCTTGCGCTGGGAGTCAGCATTTTTGAGGCGATCACACCCGCCGAGGCCGCGGCACAGCTACACAGCGCCGCCGCCACGGGCGAGTACGCCGTGCTTTTTATCGACGAGGCGCTTGCCGCCGCGATCCCCGAGGATATCGCCCGCTATAAGGACGATCCGTTGCCCGCCATTACGGTGCTGCCGGGCAAGGGGGGAAGCTTGGGATACGGTGCGGCCGCGATGAAGGCCGCCATGGAACGCGCGATCGGCGCGGATATTTTGTAAACCGAGGATTGAAAAATGGTTGAAGGAAGAATTTTGAAGGTTTCGGGCCCCCTGGTCATTGCCGAGGGAATGCGTGAGGCGAATATGTTTGACGTGGTGCGCGTGGGTGAGAGCCGCCTTGTCGGCGAGATCATCGAGATGCACGGCGATCGCGCGTCAATCCAGGTGTATGAGGAAACGGCGGGCCTTGGCCGCGGCGATCGCGTGGTATCCACGGGTGCGCCCCTTTCCGTCGAGCTTGGCCCCGGCCTCATCGGCAGCATCTACGACGGCATTCAGCGCCCCCTGGAAACGATGAAGCACAAGTACGGTGCCAACCTCACGCGCGGTATCGACGAGCCCGCCCTCTCGCGCGAGCGCACCTGGCGCTTCGAGCCCGCCGTTTCCTACGGCATGGAAGTGAGCGAGGGCGATATTTACGGTTACGTACAGGAGGGTGCGGTCATCCGCCACAAGATCCTGGTGCCCCCCGGGGTGCGCGGCAGCATTGCTGAGATCCGCGCGGGTGAGTTCACCGTGACCGAGGCCGTGGGCAAGCTTCGCTTGCCGAACGGTGAGATCCTACCGATCACGCTGGCGCAGAAATGGCCCGTGCGTCGCGCGCGTCCCATCAAGCAGAAGATGCCCCCCGCCGAGCCGCTCATTTCGGGTCAGCGCGTCATCGACGCTCTGTTCCCGATCGCCAAGGGCGGCACCGCCTGTGTGCCCGGCCCCTTTGGCTCGGGTAAGACGGTAGTGCAGCATCAGCTGGCCAAGTGGAGCGACGTGGATCTGGTCGTGTATATCGGCTGTGGCGAGCGTGGCAACGAGATGACCGACGTGCTGCGTGAGTTTCCCGAGCTCCAGGATCCCCGCACGGGCAAGTCCTTAATGGAGCGCACCGTGCTGATCGCCAACACCTCGGATATGCCTGTGGCGGCGCGTGAGGCGTCGATCTATACGGGCATCACCATTGCCGAGTATTATCGCGATATGGGATACTCCGTCGCGGTCATTGCCGACTCCACCTCGCGCTGGGCAGAGGCGCTGCGCGAGATGTCGGGCAGACTGGAGGAAATGCCGGGTGAGGAGGGCTACCCCGCGTACCTGACCTCGCGTCTGGCACAGTTTTACGAGCGCGCGGGCAAGACGGTCTGC
>JAZRFG010000127.1:0-3644 GCA_045661265.1 Eubacteriales bacterium | reverse complement strand
CGGTATGAACTTAAACGAGCTTGCCACCGCCGTGAGCTACAAGATCCCGCTTGTCATCGTGCTGATGAACAACGGCGTGCTTGGTATGGTGCGCCAGTGGCAGACGCTGTTCTTCAACAGCCATTATTCCAACACCACCCTGGAGCGCAAGACCGACTTCGTCAAGCTTGCCGAGGCGTTCGGTGCGAGAGGGTACACCGCTACCACACCCGCCGAGTTTGAGGCGGCGTTCCAAAAGGCGATCTCGGTGACTGACGGTCCCGTCGTCATTGACGCTTACGTCGATAAGGACGAGTTCGTGCTGCCGATGCTTCCGCCCGGCGGCTCGATCGAGGATCTGATCACCAACGTGAGAAAGAAAGGGGAAAAGATGCAATGAAGAACAACAAATTTGTAATTGCCGTGTATGCAGACAACCAGTACGGCGTGCTGACGCGCGTGACCAGTATGTTCACCCGTCGCGGCTTTAACATCGACGCCCTGACGGTAGGGGAGACCGAAAACCCCGCCTACTCCCGCATCACCATCTCGCTTTCCGGTGACGGCTATGCCCGCGAGCAGCTCATCAACCAGATGAAAAAGCTTTACAATGTCAAAAAGGTCGAGGTGCTGGAGGACAGCACCTGCATCAAGCGCGAGCTGATGCTGATCAAGATCCAAAACAAGCCCGAAAATCGCTCGGATATCCACTTTGCGGTGGACACCTACCGCGCCAAGGTCGTGGATTACACCACCGACGGTATGTGCATCGAGGTCACGGGCGATCCCACCAAGATCGACGCCTTCGTCGAGCTGATGAAGCCCTTTGGCATCATCGAGATCTGCCGCACGGGTATCGTTGCTCTGGAGCGCGGCACGACCTCGCTTCTCACCAAGTAATCAAAAAACAAAAATATACTTCATTCACAAAAGGAGAACAAAATCATGGCAAACATTTACTATCAGCAGGACTGCGACCTGCAAAAGCTCGCTGGCAAGACCGTTGCAATCATCGGCTACGGCTCTCAGGGTCACGCACACGCGCTCAACCTCAAGGATAGCGGCGTGAACGTTGTTGTTGGTCTTTACAAGGGCTCCAAGAGCTGGGAGAAGGCAGAGAAGCAGGGCGTTACCGTTATGACCGCCGCTGACGCTGCCAAGGCCGCTGACGTCATTATGATCCTCATCAACGACGAGAAGCAGGCAAAGCTTTACAAAGAGAGCATCGAGCCCAACCTCACCGCGGGCAAGACCCTTGCCTTCGCACACGGCTTCAACATCCACTACGGCTGCATCAAGCCCCCCGCTGACGTCAACGTCATCATGGTTGCTCCCAAGGGCCCCGGTCACACCGTTCGCTCTGAGTACCAGGTTGGCAAGGGCGTGCCCTGCCTGATCGCGATCCACCAGGACGCTACCGGCGACGCGCTTGAGATCGGCCTTGCTTACGCGCTTGGCATTGGCGGCGCTCGTGCAGGCGTGCTGGAGACCACCTTCCGCACCGAGACCGAGACCGACCTGTTCGGCGAGCAGGCAGTGCTTTGCGGCGGCGTTTGCGCCCTGATGCAGGCGGGCTTTGAGACCCTCGTGGAGGCCGGCTACGATCCCCGTAACGCTTACTTCGAGTGCATTCACGAGATGAAGCTGATCGTTGACCTCATTTACCAGTCCGGCTTCGAGGGTATGAGATACTCCATCTCCAACACCGCTGAGTACGGCGACTACATCACCGGTCCCAAGATCATCACCGAGGAGACCAAGAAGGCAATGAAGAAGGTTCTTTCCGACATTCAGGACGGCACCTTTGCCAAGGACTTCCTGCTTGACATGTCCGACGCCGGCTCTCAGGTCCACTTCAACGCTATGCGCAAGATCGCTGCCGAGCACCCCGCAGAGGTCGTCGGCAAGGACATTCGTAAGCTGTACAGCTGGGCTGACGAAGAAAAATTCATTAACAACTAAGAAAGACCTTGTAAGGGCGCACAAGTTCTCTTGTGCGCCTCATACAGCGCCTTTCAAAATTCAAGGAGGGAATTACCTATGATCAAGGATACTGTTGTAAACGGTTGCAATAACGCACCTCACCGCTCGCTCTACAACGCGCTGGGGCTCACCGCCGAGGAGCTGCAAAAGCCCCTCATCGGCATCGTCTGCTCCTATAACGAGATCGTGCCCGGTCACATGAACCTCGACAAGATCGCCGAGGCGGTCAAGCTCGGCGTCGCCATGGCAGGCGGCACGCCCATTATGTTCCCCGCGATCGCGGTCTGTGACGGCATCGCGATGGGTCACGTGGGTATGAAATACTCGCTTGTGACGCGCGACCTGATCGCTGACTCCACCGAGGCGATGGTGATGGCACACGGCTTTGACGGCCTTGTGATGATCCCCAACTGCGACAAGAACGTGCCCGGCCTTTTGATGGCGTCCGCACGCTTGAATATTCCCACCGTGTTCGTGTCGGGCGGCCCCATGCTTGCGGGGCGCGTCGGCGGCAAAAAGACCAGTCTTTCCTCGATGTTTGAGGCGGTTGGTGCCTACCACGCGGGCAAGATCGACGAGGAAAAGCTCAACGAATTTGAATGCAAGACCTGCCCCACCTGCGGCTCCTGCTCGGGTATGTACACCGCCAACTCGATGAACTGCCTTACCGAGGTGCTCGGCATGGGCCTTGCGGGCAACGGCACCATTCCCGCCGCTTACTCTGCGCGTATTCAGCTTGCCAAGCATGCCGGTATGCAGGTGATGGACCTGGTCAAGAAGAATATCCGTCCCCGCGACGTGATGACCGCCGCTGCGATCCGCAACGCGATCACCGCGGATCTCGCGCTCGGCTGCTCCACCAACTCGATGCTCCATCTGCCCGCTATCGCCAACGAGTGCGGCGTCACGTTCTCACTTGACGAGGTCAACCAGATCAGCGAGCGCACCCCCAACCTTTGTCATCTTGCTCCCGCGGGTCCCACCTATATGGAGGACCTCAACGAGGCGGGCGGCGTGTACGCGGTGCTCAAGCAGCTGGAGGAAAAGGGTCTGATCGATACCACCGTCATGACCTGCACGGGCAAGACGATGCACGAAAATATTGCGGGTGCGAAGAACCTTGATACCGAGGTCATTCGCACCGTTGAAAACGCCTTTAGCCCCACGGGCGGCATCGCCGCGCTCAAGGGCAACCTCGCGCCCGACGGTTGCGTGGTGAAGCGCTCTGCCGTGGCTCCCGAAATGCTGGTGCATGAGGGCCCCGCCAAGGTGTTTGAAAGCGAGGAGGAGGCGATCTCCGCGATTTACGCGGGCAAGATCGTCGCGGGTGACGTGGTCGTGATCCGTTACGAGGGTCCCGCAGGCGGCCCCGGTATGCGCGAGATGCTCAACCCCACCTCCGCGATCCAGGGTATGGGCCTTGGCTCGTCCGTGGCGCTCATTACCGACGGACGATTCTCGGGTGCGACGCGCGGTGCCTCTATCGGTCACTGCTCGCCCGAGGCAGCCGCAGGCGGCCCCATCGCCTACGTCAAGGATGGCGATATCATTTCCATCAATATCCCCGCATACAAGATCGAGCTCAAGGTTTCGGATGAGGAGATGGCGAAGCGCCGCGCCGAAATGCCGATCAAGAAAAAAGAGAACATCACCGGCTACCTCAAGCGCTACGCCGCTATGGT
>JAZRFG010000126.1:0-4010 GCA_045661265.1 Eubacteriales bacterium | reverse complement strand
CAGGCGAGATAATCAAACAAATTGCTCACGGCACTCTCCTTTCTTGCTTGATACCCTTATCATAGCATATTCCACAGGGGCGTGTCAAGGTGCAAAAGCGTGGAAAAAGAGCAAAAAGCGCGCCTGTTGGCGCGCTTTTTTTACATTTAGTGCCGAAACGGTGTCAGTTTTTGCCACCGATCCACCCATACATCTTATCCCTGTAGTTCCTTTGCATAGGCAAGCATTTCCTCAAATCCGCCACGCGGGAAAGCCGAAATATCGGCATTATCCCTGTTGAGCAGATAGTCGTTGAGCAAAAGGAAGGTATGCATACCGATCTCGCGCGCGGCCATATCCTCGCGCACGTCGTTGCCGACCATCAGGCACTCCTCGGGGGAAAGTCCCAGGCGCGCGGTGACCTCGCGGTAATAGCCCGCGTTCGGCTTGCAGTAATGATGATCCTCATAGGTGGTGAAGAACTCCACCTCGGCGGGATCGATCCCCGCCCACTGCAATCTTTTATAGGTAGCGATGCGTGGGAACAGCGGGCTGGTCGCCACACACACGCGCAGCCCCATCTCGCGACACGCGCGCAGCGCGGGTGCCGCGGCGGCGTCAAAGCCGCACGCGGCGCGCGCCTTATCGAACTCGGTTTCGTAAAACTCGGCAAACTTGGCCTCGTCCTCGCGCGCACGCTCGCCGAAGATCTCGCAGAACGTGTCCCAGAACGCCTGCTCGTTGCTGCGCGAGCCGTCGTTTTTGTACATCGACTTGGTGCCCGCCATAATGGCACCGATCAAGGCCTTGGGATCGTAACCGTGCGACGCCATTTTGCGCGCCAGCATGCCGAAATAGTACTCGCAAAAGCTATCCACGTCAAGCGGCAGCAGCGTGCCGTCCAGATCGAAGCAGACCGCCTTGATCATTTGATTTCCTCGATCGTTTCGATGACCACGGGCACGCGCGGCACGTCCTGCATATAGAAGCCGTAGTTGCCGGTGGGCACGTTTGCGATCTGGTCGATGATGGCATCACCCTCGATCACCTTGCCGAACGCCGCGTACTGGCCGTCCAGATGGGGTGCCTGCTTGTGCATCACGAAGAACTGAGAGGAGGCGGAGTTGGGATCCATCGTGCGCGCCATCGAAAGCACGCCGCGGGTGTGCTTGAGGGTATTCTGCGGGAAGCCGTTGGCGCGGAACTCGCCGCGGATCGAGGGGGTGTCCTTCTCGCCCATATCCTCATAGTAGCCGCCGCCCTGCAGCATAAAGCCGCTGATGACGCGGTGGAAGATCAGGCCATCGAAGAATTTCTCGTTCGCCAGCTTCAAAAAGTTCGCCACGGTAAGGGGTGCCATCTCGGGGTAAAGCTCTGCCACCATCGTGCCGAAGTTTTTCACAACGATTTTGATCTTGGGGTGTTCCATTTTCATATCCTCACTTTCAATTTTTGACAAAATTTTATCATTTACCCGCCAAACGGGTCGGGTTTTACGTGTTTCCCTCCATGGGGTAGGCGTGCGCGAAAAGCTGCGCGATGCGCGCGTGGTCGCCCGTCATGTGCAAATATCCGAACCGCGCCTCCATGCCCGTGGCGTTGCGGTATTCCCCCACGCTCGCGCCCTTGGGGTGCTGCCCGTGCCCCGCGTTGCGCCCGCGGCGAAAGGCGGCGTTCTCTTCCTCGGTAAGCATAGGCAAAAGGCGCTCCATCGCCCTTGCCTGTGCGCCGGCGCGCACGTATTCCAGCGCGTGCTGGTTCAGCGCCTTGGAGGAGGTGTATCCCATCTGCAAGAGGCGCTCGCGCACAAGAAGCTCCAGCACCGCGTCCCCGAGGTACGCCAGCGCCGCGCTGCTTGCCGTTCTGCTGTCAAACATAGCTGCTCCTTTTCGCGCAGGGCAGCAAGCCCCGCGCGGAATGTATTGCTATAATGATACCACAAGTGCGCGATTTTGGCAAGCCGTTGGCGTGATTTTGTTACACAGGAGCGCCGTTTGATCGCAAATCGCAGTGTTGCGCAGCGCGGTCGCGCGATGCGCCCCTGCGTTGCTCGTGTGCGCGCTGCCCGTGCCGAAGACGAGTCGGTGCCAAAATCACCAAAACCCCCCCGCCGAAAAAACGTATTTTTTTACGTCGATTTTTGGTTTTTTCCAACCCTTTCCTCTTGACACCGCCTCCTATCCATAGTATAATATTAGAGATAACGAGCGCGCCCGCATACGTGCGTGCGCCAATCTATGAGGAGGGGGACACCATGACCAAGATCGCGGAAATGAAGAAACTGAACAAAACCGCTCTCGCGGCTGCATCTTCTTTTCCTGTTTCCTCGTTCTTCTCTCACGAGGATATTTCCCGTTTTGATCGTCCTAACTATTTCATTTTTCCCGGCTTTTGCGACGTGCACGTGCACTTTCGTGAGCCGGGCTTTTCTTATAAAGAGACGATCAAGACCGGGTCTCTTTCGGCGGCGCGCGGCGGCTATACTGACGTGTGCACGATGCCGAATCTGAACCCCGTGCCCGACAGCGTTGAGCACATCACGCTCCAGCGCGACCTGATCGCACGCGACGCCGTGATCGGCGTGCACCCGCTTGCCGCCATTACGGTGGGCGAGAAGGGCGAGCAGCTTGCAGACATCGAGGGGCTGGCACCGCTTTGCGCCGGCTACTCGGACGACGGACGCGGCGTGCAGAGCGACGAGATGATGCGCGAGGCAATGGAGCGCGTGAGGGCGCTTGACAAGATGATCGTGGCACACTGCGAGGTCAACTCGCTCCTGCACGGCGGCTACATTCACGACGGTGAGTATGCCAAGGCACACGGCCACCGCGGCATCTGCTCGGAGAGTGAGTGGGCACAGATCGCCCGCGACATTGAGCTGGTGCGCGAGATCGGCTGCCGCTATCACGTCTGCCACATCTCCGCCAAAGAAAGCGTAGAGATCATTCGCAAGGCAAAAGCCGAGGGCGTGAACATCACGTGCGAAACGGGGCCGCATTATCTGGTAATGGACGACAGCCAACTGCAGGAGGACGGGCGCTTCAAGATGAACCCGCCCCTGCGCGGCAAGGCCGACCGCGAGGCGCTGGTCGCGGGACTTTTGGACGGCACGGTGGATTGCATCGCGACCGACCACGCCCCCCACTCCGCCGAGGAAAAGGGGCGCGGGCTTGAAAAAAGCGCGTTTGGCATCGTGGGACTGGAAACAGCACTCCCCGTGCTTTACACCAAGCTGGTAAAGCCCGGCATCGTTCCCCTCTCGCGCGTGGTCGACGCCCTTTGCGAGGCACCGCGCAAGCGATTTGAGATCCCCTTTGGCAACGATTTTTCGATCTGGGAGATGGAAACGCCCCACACGGTCGACCCCGCCGAGTTCCAAAGCATGGGACGCGCCACGCCCTTTGCGGGCGAGGAGCTGTTCGGTCGATGCGTCTGCACCGTAAGGGACGGACACGTCATCTGGCAAGAGTAAAAAATAATTTTCACATAGATCCAGGAGGAAGAAGAAAATGGCAAAAAGAACAGACATCAAGAAAATTCTGATCATCGGCTCCGGCCCCATCGTCATCGGACAGGCTGCAGAGTTCGACTATGCAGGCACACAGGCGTGTCTCGCACTCAAGGAGGAGGGATATGAGGTAGTTCTCGTAAACTCCAACCCCGCAACGATTATGACGGACACAACCATTGCCGATAAGGTATATATGGAGCCCCTTACTCTTGAATATGTGGCTCGAATTCTCAGACTTGAGAGACCGGATGCGATCATCCCCGGAATCGGCGGACAGACAGGTCTTAACCTCGCGGTTCAGCTCGAGAAGAAGGGAATTTTGCGCGAATGTCAGGTAGAGCTTCTCGGCACTCCCTCCGCATCCATCGAGCAGGCTGAGGACAGAGAGCTCTTTAAGGAGCTTTGCGAGTCTATCGGTGAGCCCGTTATTCCCTCCAAGATAACCTACGGTATCGAGGAAGCAAAGGAAGCGGCAAAGGAGATAGGATATCCCGTTGTTCTTCGCCCCGCATTCACCCTT
>JAZRFG010000125.1:0-5979 GCA_045661265.1 Eubacteriales bacterium | reverse complement strand
GATAACACCTTGATCCCCGCCTTGGAAGCGCAGTTGAAGGAAGTGCAAAAATCCCTCGATAATGTGATGAAGGCCATTGAAATGGGCGTGGTTACGCGCTCCACCAAGTCCCGCTTGGAGGAGCTGGAAGCCGAGGAGGAGCGCATCAAGCATAGCATTTTAGAGGAAGAAGTCAAGCGCCCCACACTCACGAAGGAGCATATTCTGTTCATATTAGAGCGTTTTAGCAATCTGGATGTAAGCGTTACGAAAAACCGCGAACGCCTGATCGACGGTTTGGTCAAATCTGTTTTGCTTTACGATGACAAACTTATTATTACATTTACTTTTAAGGACGAGCCTCTTGCCGTACCCACGGGAGATGAGCTCGACCGCATTGAAAATAGTTCGGATATCAAAATGACGGCTTCACCAAAAAGCAAAAGGCCACGCTACGGCGTGTCCTTTTGCTTTTTGGGCGGCTCCGCCGCACGCGCCCCAGCGTGTGCCGAAACGCTATCTGCCAAATTTTTGCTTTTTCAAACGGCACGCGCGTGGGTGCGACAAACACCCGCAGAGCGCGTCGAGCTTGCTTGTAAGCGGCAAGGGTGTTTGTTTTTGCCCAAAAGGGCAAATGTCCGCTGGGATCGCGGCGTGTCCTTTTTGCTTTTTGGGCGGCTCCGCCGCAAGCGCCCCAGCGTGTATGCAGAGCATACGCGCGTGGGTGCGACAAGCACCCGCAAAGCGCGTCGAGCTTGCTCGTAAGCGGCAAAGGTGTTTGTTTTTGCCCGAAAGGGCAAATGTCCGCTGGTCGCGGCGCGTCCTTTTGCTTTTATGCGCCCCGCCGCAAGCGGCGGGGCGCATACCGAAGCCGTTCCTTTGCACATCTTTCTTTTCAAGCGGCACACGCGTAAAAAGCACCGCCGCTTTCTCCCCGGTTTTTCAAAATTTTTTTCGCTTTTTTTCTCGCGCGCCCGCGCGCTCTCGATGCGCGGGCGCGCGTTTCGTTTTTTTGAACAAAAACGGCACGTCGGAAGGCCGTTTATTTTTCGCTTTTTTAGCCGTTTGTTCCAAAAAAACAGGATTGTGCGCCACGTTACTGTTATTTGTATGTTTTTTTCATTTTTCACCCTTTCCCTCTTGCATTTTAAGGGTTGTTTTGTTATAATAAATAATGTATAAACGCTACAACTTGGAGGCGATTATGAAAATACTAGTCATCAATGCCGGTAGCAGCTCTCTCAAGTATCAGCTTTTTGACATGGAAACAGGAAAAGTCCTGGCAAAAGGCATCTGCGAGAAGATCGGCTTATCCGGCATCATCACCCACAAGCGCCCCGGCGCAGACCCCTATAAGGCAGAGCATCCGATGCCCTCTCACAACGAGGCGCTCGCGCTGGTCCTCCAGCTGCTCACCGATAAGGACCTGGGCGTGATCGCAAACACCGACGAGATCGCGGCGGTCGGTCACCGCTTCGCACACGGCGGCAAGTTTGACAGCTCCCGCCTGCTCGACGACGAAACGATCGCGTATCTGGAAAGCATCGTTCCGCTCAACCCGTTGCACGGCCCCCCTGCACTCAAGGGCGTTGCCGCTTGCCGCGCGCTGATGGCAAGCAAGCCGCAGGTCGGCGTGTTCGACACCTCCTTCTACTCGGGCTTTGAGAAAAAGGTGTACATGTATCCCCTGCCCTACGAGTGGTACGAGAAGTACGGCGTGCGCCGCTACGGCTTCCACGGCACCTCTCACCGCTTCGTCAGCCGCGAGGCCGCCGAGTGGCTGGGTCTGGATTACGAAAACTGCAAGATCATCTCCTGCCACATCGGCTCCGGCTCCTCGATCACCGCGATCAAGAACGGCAAGGCCGTGGACACCACGATGGGCTTCACCCCGCAGGAGGGCGTGCCGATGGGTACGCGCTGCGGCTCGATCGACCCCTCGATCATTCCCTATATGATGAAGCAGACGGGCATGAGCGCAGACGAGATCGACAACGTGATGAACAAGCAGTCCGGTATGCTCGGTCTTTCCGGCGTGTCCAGCGACGCGCGCGAGATCTGGGAAGCCGCTGACGCAGGCAACGAGCGCGCCAAGCTCTCGATGGACGTGCTGACCTACCGCATCAAAAAGATCGTCGGCTCCTATGCCGCGGCCCTCAACGGCGTGGACGTGATCGTCTTCACCGCAGGCCTTGGCGAGAACGACCGTGACGTGCGCCGCATGGCGTGCGAGGAGATGGAGTATCTTGGCGTAGAGTTCGACGCCGAGATCAACGCCACTTGCCCGCGCGGCGAGCGTGCCGTACTGACCACCCCGGGCTCCCGTGTGAAAGTCGTGGTCATTCCCACCGACGAGGAGTATATGATCGCAGGCGACACCTATCGCCTGGTAAAATAACCCTGAAATAAAAAAATAAAAAAATACAATCCAACAGAAAGGAAACCAAAACCATGATGGCAAAATCCCCTTACGAAATCAAGAAAGAAATCTGCGAGGTCGGCAAAAAGATCTATGATCTGGGCTTCGTCGCTGCCAACGACGGTAACATCTCCGTGAAGGTTGGCCCCAACGAGTTCTACTGCACCCCCACCGGCGTGTCCAAGGGCTATATGACCCCCGACATGATCATCAAGATCGACGCTGACGGCAACAAGCTTGAGGGCAAGCTGAATCCCTCCTCCGAGATCAAGATGCACATGCGCGTCTACAAGGAGCGTCCCGACGTGAACGCCGTGGTACACGCTCACCCCCCTGTAGCTACCGCCTTCACCGTGGCTGGCGTGGAGATGGACCAGTTCATCCTTCCCGAGGCGATCCTCACCATCGGTAACGTCCCCACCTGTGATTACGGCACCCCCTCCACCATGGAGATCCCGGACTCTCTGATGCCCTACATCCAGAGACACGACGCCTTCCTTCTGAAGAACCACGGCGCTCTTACGGTTGGTAACACCCTGATGCGCGCTTGCTTCACGATGGAGGAGGTTGAGTTCAACGCAAAGATCAACCTTTACGCTCGCCAGATCGGCGTGGGCGCCGAGGCCCGCATCGACGAGATCCCCTGCGACCAGCTTGAGAAGTTGATGGATCTGCGCAAGAGAATGGGTCTTCCCGGCAAGCACCCCGGCTGCAAGAAGTGCCCCAACCTTGGCACCGCTAACTGCAAGTGCAAGGATAACGGCGGCGCTTGCACCTGTGGCGACCACGGCAAGAGCGCTGACGCTGATCTCGTGGCAGAGATCACCCGCCGCGTGATGGCCGCTCTCGGCAAGTAATCGCTCCCTTTCCCAATACATAGAAAGGAGCATCCGCTAATGGCTAACAAGCTCTCGGAGGCGCAGATCAACGAGATCGTATCTCGCGTCGTATCCGAATTCAAAAAGCCCGCAGCCCCCGCGGCTGCAAAGGAGTGGGATGCCACCCAGTATCACGGCAGACGCCTTATCGGCGTCTTCGAAACGATGGAACAGGCCATTGACCAGGCAAACGCCGGCTACCGCGCCGTGCGCGCCATGTCGGTGGCACAGCGCGAAAAGGTGATCACCGCCATTCGCGAACTCACGCGCAAGGAGGCCAACATCATGGCCGCCCTTGGCGTGGCAGAAACCAAGATGGGCCGCGTGGATCACAAGATCGCCAAGCATCTGCTTGTGGCTGACAAGACCCCCGGTACTGAGGACATCGTTGAGGAAGCAAGAACCGGTGATAGCGGTCTGACGCTCACCGAAATGGCTCCCTTTGGCGTGGTAGGCGCCATCACCCCCTCCACCAATCCCTCCGAAACCGTCATTTGCAACAGCATCGGTATGATCGCCGCAGGCAACGGCGTGGTGTACAACGCCCACCCCGGCGCCATCGCCACCTCCAACTAGGCCGTTGACCTGGTCAACCG
Source organism: Eubacteriales bacterium (assembly GCA_045661265.1). Lineage (GTDB taxonomy): Bacteria > Bacillota > Clostridia > Oscillospirales > CAG-272 > Firm-07. The sequence continues at coordinate 2,107 of JAZRFG010000125.1, read as the reverse complement.
CGCAGTGGCAAGTGCGGGTGGCCCCGCCGTGCTGGTCGCCAGCGTGGTCAAGCCCACTCTGGACACCGCAAACGTCATGTACAAGCACCCCAGCATCAAGCTGCTCGTCTGCACGGGCGGCCCCGGCGTAGTGCGCGCCGTGCTTTCTTCCGGTAAGAAGGCGATCGGTGCCGGCGCGGGAAATCCCCCCCTCATCGTGGACGACACCGCCGACATCGCAAAGGCGGCAAAGGACATCATCGACGGCTGCACCTTCGATAACAACCTGCCCTGCATCGCGGAAAAAGAGGTTTTCGTCTTTGAAAACGTCGCAGACCGCCTGATCGCAGGCATGCAAAAAAACGGTGCGATCCTGCTCACCCGCGAGCAGGCAGACGCCCTTGCGAAGGTGGTGCTGGTTGAAAAGACCAACCCGAAGACGGGCAAGACCGCGCTCACGGTCAGCCGTGACTGCGTGGGGCGCGATTGCCGCGTGATCCTTGAGAAGATCGGCATCAAGGTCGGTCCCGAGATTCGCTGTGCCATCGCAGAGGTGCCCTTTGAGCACCCCTTCGTGCAGGAGGAGCTGATGATGCCGATCCTCGGCATCGTGCGCGTGAAGGATATCGACCAGGCCATCGACCTTGCCGTTAAGGCAGAGCATGGCAACCGTCACACCGCGCACATGCACTCCAAGAACGTGGATCACCTCACGCGCTTTGCTCGTGCGGTGGAAACCACCATCTTCGTCAAGAACGCTCCCTCCTATGCCGGCATCGGATTTGGCGGCGAGGGACACACCACCTTTACCATCGCGGGCCCCACGGGCGAGGGTATCACCTCCGCGCGCAGCTTCACCAGAAAGCGCCGTTGCGTGATGGTAGACAGCTTCCGAATTATTTAATGAAAGGAGAAACACGACTATGAACATCAGTGCTTCTCAAATTGAAAGCATCGTTCGCTCGGTGCTGGGTCAGATGGGCGGCAGCGCTCCCGCAGCAGGCCCCCTGCCCAAGACCGCACGCGTTGCGATGCTGACCGGTCCCAAGAAGATCGAGGTACAGGAGATCCCGATCCCAAAGCTTGGTGACGACGACATTCTCGTGAAAGTCGAGGGCGCGGGCATCTGCGGCACCGACGTGCACGAATGGAAGGGCGATCCCTTCGGTCTGATCCCCGTGATCCTTGGTCACGAGGGCACGGGCGAGGTCGTCTATACGGGTAAGAACGTCAAGTGCGACACCGCAGGCAAGCCCCTGAAGGTCGGCGACAAGATCGTCACCTCCGTGCTCAGCTGCGGCGACTGCTACGCTTGCCGTATGGTACCCGGCAGAACCAACCTTTGCGACAATCAGGGCGTGTTTGGCCTGATCGGCGACAAGCGCGGCGCAGCCGAGGGCAACCGCGTGAACGGCTGGTTTGCCGATTACATGGTGATCAAGGGTGGCTTTGGCGTGACCTACTTCCAGGTCAACGAGCTGAACCTCAAGCAGCGCATGATCCTGGAGCTTGCTTGCGTGTGTGTACACGCACTTGAGCGCAGCCAGAAGACGGGCCTGCTCAACTTCGGCTCCAAGGTGCTGGTACAGGGCTGTGGCCCCGTGGGTCTTGTGATGATCACGGTGCTGCGCGCCGCAGGCATCAACCACATCGTCGCCGTTGACGGTAACGAGGATCGCCTGAAGGTCGCACAAAGAATGGGCGCCAAGACCACGATCTGCTTCCGCCGTCCCGACGAGGACACGCTGGACAAGCGCGTCGCCAAGGTCAAGGCAGTCGCCAACAACGTGGGCGTGGACTTCGCGTTCCAGTGCACGGGTGCTCCCGTGGCTGCCGCTGACATCTTCAGCTACATCCGCCGCGGCGGTGGGCTTTGCGAGATGGGCTTCTTCGTCAACAACGGCGAGTACTCCGTCAACCCCCACCTTGCTATGTGCAACAAGGAGATCGACATCGTCGGCTCCTGGGACTACTCCGCCGAGGACTATCCCAAGACCGTGGCATTCCTGAAGCAGGCCGCTGAGATGAACATTCCGATCGAGGAACTCATCACCCACACCTTCCCCCTCGACAAGATGAACGAGGCAATGGAAACCAACGTGGCGCAGGCAGGCATCAAGATCTGCTA
>JAZRFG010000124.1:0-1252 GCA_045661265.1 Eubacteriales bacterium | reverse complement strand
GTACCGCGTGGCAGTTGTGACCGAGGAAGCCCGTATGGTCATGTCCTGGAAGGGTCAGACCATCGCAAACCTCTCCCGCGCGTTCCTCAACACCAACGGCGCGGACAAGCACACCAAGGTGGACGTCACCGAAAAGGATCTTTCCGCACTCTCCCGCGCGCTTTACAGCGACCTGCGCGAGATGGCGGCTGATCTCAAGACCGCTTCCCGCCGCGGCCTTGTCGAGCGCTTCGACGGCTCGATCGGCGCAGGATCTGTGCTGATGCCCTTCGGCGGCAAGACGCAGAAGACCCCCGCACAGGCGATGGCGGCGCTTCTCCCCGTCCTGCCCGGCCAGAAGACCGAGCAGGCGAGCGTGATGGCTTGGGGTCTGGATCCCGACCATATGTCGATCGACCCCTACACCGGCGCACGCGCCGCTGTTTACACCTCGATGGCAAAGATCGTTGCCGCGGGTGCTGATTACAAGCTCGCGTACCTCACGCTTCAGGAATTCTTTGAAAAGCTGCGCACCGAGCCCGCCCGCTGGGGCAAGCCCTTTGCCGCGCTGCTTGGCGCGATGGACGCCCAGCTCGAGCTGAACGCCGCCGCCATCGGCGGTAAGGACTCGATGTCGGGTACGTTCCTGGATATGGACGTTCCCCCGACGCTGATCTCCTTTGCGATCGCCCCCGTGCTCGCAACCGAGGTGCTCTCCCCCGAATTTAAGGAGGCAGGTCACCCCGTTTACCTCTTTGCCCCCGACGAGGACACGGCCGAGAGCCAAAAGGCCGCTTGGGACGCGTTCTACGCGCTCCACAAGGCGGGCAAGATCAAGGCCGCTTGGGCCGTGGAAAACGGCATCGGCGAGGCCGTGATGAAGATGTCCTTCGGTAACAAGATCGGCTTCAAGTCCGCGCAGTGCGACGACTGGCACGCCGCCGGCATGTACGGCTTCATCGTGGCGGAGCTCACCGAGGAGATCGAAAGCACCTACGCGTTCAAGCTGGGTGAGACCACCGCTGACGAGGTCATTGACCTCGCGGGCGACAAGGCCACCATCGACGAGCTGATCGCCATCAACGAGGGCGTGCTGGAGAGCGTTTACCCCACCAAGGCGCCCACCAAGGAACAGACCGCTCCCGTCTTCGCCTACGACAAGGGCTGCACCGCGGCGCCCGCCGTCAAGGTGGCACGTCCCAAGGTGCTGATCCCCGTATTCCCCGGCACGAACTGCGAGTATGACTCCGCACGCGCGATGGATCTCGCGGGC
>JAZRFG010000123.1:0-1258 GCA_045661265.1 Eubacteriales bacterium | reverse complement strand
GCGGGCGCGATGATCGGCACCTCCACCGTTACCACTTTCGTGGAGTCCGGCGCGGGCGTTTCCGCGGGCGGCAGAACCGGTCTTACCGCTTTCACCACCGCTTGCTTCTTCCTGCTTGCCATCTTTGCAATGCCCCTGTTTGCGATGATCCCCTCTGCGGCTACCGCAGCGGCGCTCATCTATGTGGGCGTGTTGATGATGAAGCACAACGTTAAGAACGTCGACTTCAGCAATGCAATCAGCGCAACCACCGGTTTCCTCACGATCATCGTGATGGTGCTTTCCTACTCGATCACCAAGGGTATCGGTATCGGTATGATTTCCTACACGCTGATGTCCGCACTGGTTTACGGTGCCGAGTGGATCAAGTATATGATCGCCAAGAACAGAGGCGACGAGAACGCAGAAAAGCCCGTTTGGAGCGTATCCGTTGTGGCACTGATCGTGACGGCACTGTTCCTTGTGTATTTCTTCGTTCCCGTAGCGTAACCCCGAGAGGGAGCATATCAAAAAAGAGCCGCAAAAGCGGCTCTTTTTTTGTGCGTGGGCATGGCGCTTGGTTGCACTTTGTTACATTTTTGTAACTTGCTTGACAAGGTGCGCGCGCGGGAGTATAATAAAGCGGTATCTCTATTATATAATAACAAAAGAAAGAGTGACTGTTATGCAATTTTTGATGACCGTATCTATCGCTATGCTGGCGGGACTTTTGATGACGCGCTTTACCAAGCTGTTCAATCTCCCCGCCGTCACCGCCTATTTGCTTGCAGGTCTTGTGGTGGGCCCGTTCCTGCTGGGCGCCATCGACCTGTCTGCGCTGGGACTTCCGATCGACCACATTGGCTTTTCTGCCGCCGATTTTGGCATAGACGGAGGCGAGCCCAACGTCGCGTTTGAGGTGCTCTCCAACGTATCGCTCGGCTTCATCGCCTTTGCCATCGGCAACGAGTTCCGTATGTCCGACCTCAAAAAGATCGGCAAGCAGGCAACCGTTGTCGGTATTTTTCAGGCGGTGGTCGCCACCCTTTTGGTTGACGCCGCACTGATCGGGCTGCACTTTGCCATGCCCGACAAGCTCCCTCTCCCTGCCGCCATTGTGCTGGGCGCCGTAGCCTCGGCAACCGCACCTGCCGCCACCCTAATGGTCGTGCGTCAGTACAAGGCAAAGGGGCCGCTGACCAACATGCTGTTGCCCGTTGTGGCACTTGACGACGCCGTGGGCCTGATGCTCTTTGCCATTTCCTTTGGTATCGCAAAG
>JAZRFG010000122.1:0-2072 GCA_045661265.1 Eubacteriales bacterium | reverse complement strand
GCTGTTGGCGCTTTCCGTGCTGATCTTTGTCTACCGTCCCACGCGCTACTCTGCGTACAGCCATTCGATCGTGTTCCTCTATCACGCCGATAGCGACACCACACAGGTTCTGTATGACGGAAAAAGCTGCGAGGAGGGGATCGCGGGACAGTGTACGCAAAGCGAGCACGACAGTTCCGGCAGCGTGTGCGCCGCACTGATCGGCGACACCCTGTATCTGGTGCAGGGCGACGAGGTCATGCTGCTCAGCGACTCCGTGTTGGATTTCGCTCTGGCACAAAACGGACGTGCCGTTGCCTACCGCACGGCAGATCAGGCGCTGTATTACACGCAGGTGGGAAGCAAGGCAGACAGATCCACCGTGTCGCTTGATACGCGCGACGCCCGCTATTGCCTCTCTCCCAACGGCGAGCTGCTCTTTTACACCTACGCGCAAGAGTCTGGCGAGGGTGAGATTAAGACCCGCGCCGACGTCTTTTCCCTCTCGGGCGACAAGCCGTTTTTGGCCAATACCACGCATATGATCCCCGTGGCGATCGCCGACGATTACGAGCATATTTTCTATTTTAACGACAACGGCGATCTTTACTACATAAACGATGACGCTGAGGTTTCGCTTTGCCGCCGCAAGGGCGAGGGCGAGATGGAGCTGCTGTTCGATCGCGAGTTTGACGAGCTGCTGATCAAAGACGAGGGCGGAGTGACGCTCTGGCAGGACGGCGAGCTTACTGTGATCTCTCAGCTCAAGGGTGCGGAAAATCTGACGCTGCTTGCCAACAAGCTTGCCGTATCCCGCACGCTGCCCTGTGCCACCCAGTGTCTTGTGCGCAGCTTTGACGAGAATTACTATCTCAAAAAGGGCACCGATGCTCAGGGTGTGGAGCTGGTCTATCTCAAGGGGGACGAGCTGCACAGCGTTGCCTTCGTGGACGAGAAGGAAAGTGGGATCGTCGTCACGGATAAGGGCGTTTATTACCTGGAGCGCGCGGTGAGCGCTGACGAGGTGCGCAAGCACCTGTACCGTTGCCCCATCGGGCAAACCGAGCCCGTACGTCTTTCCTGGGACGTGGAGGAATTCGTCACCAACAGCGACGGCAGTCGCCTCATGCACGCGGATCACCACGGGGCGTTGTATGCCTCCCGTATGATGGGTGATACGCTGGACGCCAGCCGTATTGCAGACGTTATGCGGGCGGGATCCTTGCGCGTGACAAGCTCGGACGTGTTCTACTATTACGTGCAGGATACGCTGTACGTCAGCGACAACGGCAAGGAGTCCGTGGCGGTGCCGCAGCAGTCCGCTGCCGTTTATACCGACGTGCACACCGCCTTCTTCTTCGTGGCGGAGCCCGCGCAAGATGGCGCAGGCGTGACCTATACCGTCTATACCAACCACCGCAATCGCCGCGAGAGCGCGAAGGTGGCACAGGGCATTGCGCTGCCCGATTGAAAAAAGCCCCGTTGCCCCACAGGCGGCGGGGCTTTTTGCTTGACTTTTTTGGCGTATTGCACTATAATGAAAGGCGGAAATCCACGAAAAGGAGGGGGAGAGCAGAATGCTTGGTGGTCGTGTTCTTTCGGGGAATGCGCTGAAGCTGATCGCCGCGCTTTGTATGGTGATCGACCACGTCGGCGTGATCCTTTTGCCGCATCTTGCGATATTGCGCATCATAGGGCGCTTGGCGTTCCCCATTTTCGCGTTTATGATCGCCGAGGGGTGCCGTTACACCAAAAATAAGACGCGCTATCTTCTGACCCTCTTTGGCGTTGGCGCGCTTTGCCAGAGTGTGCTTTTCCTTTACAACCACAGCTTAAAGATGAACGTGCTGATCACGTTTTCCCTTTCTGTCGTGCTGATCTATGCGCTGCAATATTTCAAGGAGGCGATCTTTGCTGCGAGCCCGCGCATCTCGCAGGTGATGAGCGGCGCGCTCCTTTTTGCGGCGGTGCTTCTGGCCGTGGGTGTGTGCGGTCTGTACGTGGAGATGGACTACGGCGCCGAGGGCGCGATGCTGCCGCTGTTTGCCGCGTTGCTTCACCCGCCAAGGGGCGCGCAGAATACGCACATGCAC
>JAZRFG010000121.1:0-10224 GCA_045661265.1 Eubacteriales bacterium | reverse complement strand
CCCGGCGAGGTCGAGGCGGACGCCGAGGGGCTTCAGACCGCACGCACACAGGCGACCAATATGGTGTTCCTGATGCGTAGCATCGCCCTTGGCAAGGAGAAGTACGGTCTGCCCGAAAAGGAAAAATCCCAGTACACCAACTTCATCAGATAAATAAAAAAGGACGTGCGCGCACGTCCTTTTTTGTTTTCAAGCAACGCGGCACTGTTTTGCCGACGTTCGCTTTAATTTTTACCCTGCGGGTTGATCACAGCATCGGTGAAGATCAGTCCCACGTCGCTCACGATCTTCTCCACACGGCGCTGCAACATATAGAAGCCGCCGTTGCCGTTGAAAGCCATAAAGCTCTGACGGCCCCCGCCGTATTTGTAGAAAGCGTAAGATCTGTCGATCTGCTCGCCGTCCCCTAACGGACTCGTGTTATAGGTCATATTGATCACAAGCTGCGGCAGCTCACCGGCGGCGGTGGCATAGCCGCCCGCCACGTTCATCGCCGCATCGCGGAATGCCTGCTGCTGCTCGGGAGAGCAGGAAGCGGAGCCACTCAAAGAGGAATAGAGCAGCGTCTGATAGAAGAAGCGGAACTGCTTGATCTGCTCGGTGGTCAAAGCCTTACTCTGCGCGCCGTCAACGCTCACCCAGATCTTGATCTTACCGGTGGGAATGTTGGTGTCGGTTTTGCCGTCCCAATTTGCCAACGACTCGGCGTTATCAAGCAGGAACGCCAGCTTCTTAGCACCCTGATAGGGACCGGAGGTAAGCCCGCCGGGAATCAGGAGCTCAAGCTTTTGCAAATAGGAGATGTTGCCGTCGAACACGTCGGCATCCACCCAAGTGAAGGCGTCCCAGCCAAGGAACTCAAGCGAAGCGCGCTCGACCTCAACGATCATCTGATACGCCTCGTTATAGATAAAGTAGGTGCCCGTCTTTTCGGAAAGCGTGCTGATCCAAAGCACCTGATCCACAAATTTGGTGGGCTTGTAATCCTGCGCGGCGTCACGCTCCAGATTGTGCGTATACTGAATGCAATAGCCAATGCTGCCGTGCGACTTACCCTGCTCGTCCTTCTCGTGCAAAAACTCGATGAAGTACGAAAGGCCCTCTTCATTCTCCTGCTCGGTGAGCAGCTTGACCGTGCGGATCGGCACCAGATCCATCATACTCTGCAAGCAATCATCGATCATATAATCGTTGACTGTGAAGCCGGGATAGTTAACGCTGCCGATATACGGCGTGGTGGCGGCAAAGCCGCCCCTTCTTTGCTCGATCGGGACGTAGGAGAAGTTCACCACCTTGGAGATCAAGCTCGTGAGATCGAAATCGGGATCGTCCAACATCTCGTCGGTAAGCTTTTCCACGGTGCTGATCTCAAAGTCAGTGACGTCAAAATAGTCGGTGGTGGCCATCGTATCCATCACGGTGGGGGCAACGAAGTTCTCCACGCTGGAAAGCAGTGCTTGCGACAACGTGTAGTTATACTCCGTCTGCTCCATCTCCTTGAGGATATAGACGTTGGGATTGCCCTCGTACATAGCGTAATAGCCGGTACCGGCCACCACGGCGTCGCCCAGGATCACCTTGTGCGTTCTGTTGCTGGTATCCGTGATCTCGAAATAATTCTTCACCTCGTGCAAGCCGTACTCGGCATAGCCGTACTGCTGCACCTTTTCAAGGTCAAGGCGCATATACGTCGAGGTATAGCCCGTGCACATCACCAGCGTGGAAAACATCGTTTCGTCATAGGCGACCGAGGGGAAGCCCTCCAGAAGGAAGGTGGCGATACGGTCGGAGAGCGCGCCGCACTTGGGGCAGGTGGGCTTTCCGTCAGCGTTCTTCGGGAACTCATCGTAAACGCCGGTATAACGCTCGTATTCGTCGCCCTTTTTCTGGCACTTGCTGTTGGTGCACTGCTGCTGCTGCAGGAAGGTAAACCCTTCGCTTTCATTTTCATTCACAACGTGAATGGATTTGATATTCTCGCGCTCGAGAATCGGGTACATCAGGATATCAAAGGCGTCGGAGGCGGAATTGTATTGCAGATCCTCTTCGCCCATCTTGTCCACGATGGCAACCACGGTCGTCTTACCCGTGGCAAGCTCGATCTCGATCAGCGCGCCGTCTGCCGTTTCGTAGACAACGCCGTAATTGTTCGCGTCCTCGGTCTTTCGGCAGACCTCGCCGTGCTCGTTGACCACGACCCATTCGCCGTTTATCTGCTTGGCGTAATAACGGGTGCCGTCTGCATCGGTAAGGGCGCTGCCGTTCAGCGTCACCAGATTGCGCGAGGTGTAGTAATACACCACGCCAAAGGCGCCGCCAAGCAGACCCACCACAAGCAACAGCACAAGGATCAGCATCCGCTGACGCTTGAGCGCCGAGCGCCGCTTGCGGCGCGGCGCCTTGGGTTCAAATACGGGGCTCGTCATGCGTACTTTCTCCTGATCATGATCACGACACCGGCCACAAAGACGATGGTGGCGGGCACTGCGGTCAGCACCACGGTGTACTGATTTGCCTCAGCGGCGGTAATGTTGGCGATCTGGGTGCTGGAGAAATACTTACAGGAAAGCGACACCGACGGTACGTAGCGGCCCATCACGCTGCACGCGTAGGTCAGAAGCTCGCGGTTACCGTAAGAGGAGTCAAGCGCTGCGGGCTTAACGAAGTCGGTGGAGGCGCACGCCAGCAGATAGGAATAGGTGCTTTGCTCGCCCGCCTTGGCGTGTGTTTCCTGTGTCACGCGCATATAGGAGAAGGGCTGCTGCGCGGGGTTTTGCATGCCGATGGACTCCAGATCGGGAACGGTCAGCTTGTATCCGCCCACAAGTGCCTCTGCACTCTCAGAGGACAGGAACACGTCATAGCTAATACGCGTCACGCCGTTGTCCGTATAGGCATAGGACCACGTGTTGTTGTCCTCCTCGTTTCTGGCGTAATAATGATCAGCAACCGTAAAGGCAGTGGTCATGGGGAACGCCACGGTCTTGGGGTTTTGCTTGGATTTCAGCCCCGCCACCAAGCTCTGTCCAAGTCCGCCGGTGGCAGAGGTATAGGAGCCCACGTTGGTGTAACCCGAGGTGGTAAGGGAATGATCCAGATCGCGCACAAGCACGGGGACGGGACCGTCGCCCAGGTTCTGGTCATAGCGGGCGATCTTGATGCCCCACTCTTCCAGGAACTGCTCAAATCTCGGCAAGCTCGAAGCTTCATTGTTCGCGTCCATAAACACCATGGCGGCGTTGTTCGCGTCAAGGAAGGCATCCAGCTTGGAAAGCTCGCTGATATTGCTGAGCGGATCCTCGGCAAGGAAGTCGCGTTGCGGGTCAAAGATCACGACCAGGCGTGCTTCCTCGGGGAAGTTTTCCTTTGTAAGGTCGATCTCCTGTACTTTATAGCCGGTTTCATAAAGCACTTCCTTAAGAGAGGTCAGATTGGGGTTGTCGCTCTCCCCATGATTGATCGTCACACAGGCAACGGGCTGCTCGTCCTGCGTCACCGCAAGGATCGAGGAGATCAGCTTCTGCTCACCGTTATAGCCGATGGCAGAGCCCGTCGTGCTGTCCAGCGCAAACAGCGACACGAGCGAGTGCACGCGGCATTCCTTGCCGCTGGCAACGATGATGCTTTGCGAGTTGATCTTTTGGGTAGTCTTCGACTCATACTCTCTCACCGCCGAGGGGTTGGTGATGATATCCACGTAGCGCACCGTCACGTTGTCGTAAATCGCGGCGATCTCCAGAATGGTGTGCAGCGCAAAGCGCTGCTCGGTCGTTGCCTCCAGCACGTCCTTTTCCGCGCAGAAGGTCACAAGAACCTCCTTGTCCGTGTCAAAGTCATTGGCGAGCAGAGTCTTGGCATCATCCGAGAGCGTATAGATGCTTTCGGACGTCATATCGATATACCACAGATTTTTGGTTGCCAGCGCGGTGAAGATGGCGTTCACCAGGATCACGGCAGCAATGATCACAACGACCAGCGCAAGAGAAACGCTGCCGTGCTTAAATTTTTTGTTGTGCAAAATATTCATACAGGCAACCTCCTATCAGCCCCAACGGCGCTTGTCGTACACGCGCACCGTAAGGAACAAGAACACGCCCGAGATCGAAATATAGTACAACAGGGCGGAGAAATCGAAAATGCCGAAAGCGAAGTTGTCATAGCGGCTGAGCACCGAGATCCAGTCCAGCACCGTGCGAATGAAGGCGGAGCTGATGTAGCTGTTCAAGGCACCCACCAAAAGCATCACAGCAATCGATGCCACGGTGATGACGGCGGCGGAAAGCTGATTTTCGGTCAGCGAGGAGATGAACAGACCCAGCGCAATAAACGCCGCGCCGATCAGAATCACGCCAACAAGACAGCCTACGATCTGCCCTCCCACGGGGCCGATGTGTACGCTCGGGTCGCTTGCCTGGCTCTGCTCCACGATCGCGTAGGACACGAGCGGGAAGAAGTTGATGCAGGACACCAGAATGGTGGAAACAAACAGTGCCAGTGCGGCAAAATACTTGCCCAACACCATGCCCGTGATGGAAATGGGGGCCGTCAGCAAAAGCTGCTCGGTGCGGGACTTACGCTCCTCGGAAAACGAGCGCATCGTGAGAAGGGGCAGCAAAATGACAAAGGTGAATACCAGATACTGAAAATACGTGGAGGTGGCGTAGCTTGCCTGCTGCAGCGTGGTCATCATACAGATGAGCGCCGACATCGCAAGGAATACGCCCGTATAAACGTATCCCACGGGATTGAGGAAATACCCGCGCAGCTCCTTTTTGAAAATGGCGAACATATCTTTTCGTTCCTTTCGTTGAGATTGCGGTCAGTCGTCGCCCGCGTAAGGCGCAATGTTCTTCTGTTGCGCGGCGGTGGCGTCCAGGATCGACTGGGCGATATCGGTTTCGATGCTGCTCTTGCCGCCCTGTCTGCCTCGCTTGGCCACTCTTGCGGCGGGAGAATCGCTCTTGTTCACGATCGAGATGAAGATCTCCTCCAAGCTCATGCCAAGCCCCTCAAGACCTACCAGGGGCCAGCCGCGCTGTGCCAGCGCGTGGAACAGGCCCTTTCGCATATCCACGCCCGGCGCGCTCTCCACCACAAAGGTGTAGGCGTCGCCGTCGCGCGCATCGGTGAGCTCTGCGCTCACAATATCGGGGCGCGCGTTCAGCATAGAAAGCACCTCGCGCTGCGGACCGCAGATCTTGACGCGATAGCGGTGGTTGCCCTCAACGGCGCGGTTGATGTTCTCGGTGCGCTCGTCTGCCACGACCTTGCCCTTGTTGATGATGATGATACGGTCACAGACCGCCTGCACCTCCTGCAGAATGTGCGTGGAGAGAATAACGGTGTGATCCTTGCCAAGCGTACGGATCAGGTTGCGGATCTCGATGATCTGCTTGGGGTCAAGGCCGACGGTCGGCTCGTCGAAGATGATGATGGGGGGATTGCCCACCAGCGCCTGCGCGATGCCCACGCGCTGACGGTAGCCCTTGGAAAGGTTGCGGATCAGACGCTTGTAAACGTCCTTGATCTTCACGACCTCACAGATCTCCTCCAGATGCTTGGTGCGGTTGAGCGTGCAGCCCTTGAGGTTGTAAACGAAGATCAGATACTCCTCTACGGTCATATCCAGGTAAAGCGGAGGCTGCTCTGGCAGGTAGCCGATGCGGCGCTTGACCTCAAGCGGCTCGTCCAGCACATTGAGCTCGTCCACCAGCACGCGACCCGCCGTGCAGGAGAGATACCCCGTCAAAATATTCATCGTTGTGCTTTTGCCCGCACCATTGGGGCCAAGCAGACCGACGATCTCGCCACGCTCGATCTCGAAGCTGATGTCGTCCACGGCACAGTTGGCGCCGTAGTTTTTAACCAGATGGTCGATTTTAATCATAAGGATCTGTTCCTTTCCCAATTTTGTCGCGCTCTCGCGCGTTGGATTGCATACTCTAACATTATAACATAAAAATATATAATAATCAACAGTTTTTTGTGTGCTGCGCGCACCGCGAGTGTGATAATTTCATGAATTTTTTCCAAACGCTGCCCCAAAAAGCAAAAAGATCCGCCCCACAGGGCGGATCTTTATCAGATTTGCTTGTGCACGCTTTTGTATTCATCGTAATAGCGATAGTAGGGGCAAGCAGCGTTTGCACCCTGCAAAAAGCGGTACATTTCGTCCTCGTCCAGGCGCATCGTGCATACGTAAGCGTCCTCATATTCATCGTAATCGTAAAATTCGCAACTCTCACAGTTCGTGGCGCGCGGCTTCTGGCTCGGGATCATATCCTCCCCCCCTTTCGCGATACTGCTATCATTGTATCACAAGCGGAGCGAACTTGCAAGCCCTAAAGTGCAAAGCAATCGTAAAAAAGTCCCACGGCAAGATGCGCTGCGGCACACCCCCAAACACAGCGATATTTCTGAAAAATCCACCCCGTTACAAGGGATAATGCCATCGACACCAGCATCATTTGCACGCCGTACACCACGTGGAAAAGCCCGAACGTCAAAGCGGATAAGGCGTTTGCAAGGTGCGGGTGGCGGCGCTCGAAGCACAGCTCAAAGCTATAATACATCACGCTTTTGGCAAGCAGCTCCTGCAAGGGTGCAACCAGCACGTAGGTCGCGCGCGAAACGTCGCCCTTTACAAAAAGCGACCATAACGGCGCACCCGCAAGAAGCGGCAAGAGCACACACAAAAAAAGGATCCCGCCAAGCGCCGCCGCGCCGCCAAGCGCCAGCGAGCGAAAGAGCAGTACGCGGGGTACAAGGATCCCCATCTCCTCGAAGCGCATCGGCGTGCAAAGGGCAAGCGCCACGAACAAAAAAATGCCGAGCAGCTCCACAAGGCGCGCGTAATAATAAGTAGGAAGCGTAACGAATGACGACACCCCCTGCCAGATCAGATAATACAGCGTCAGCGTGATAAGCAACAGCGAAAAGGTCCGCACAGCCGTGTTTTCCCGCACCGTTATCCCCCCTTTTTTTATTTTTCACGGTGATTTCAGTATTTCCGTTTTTTACCTCGCTATACGCGCGAAAAAACTTTTTTCGTTTTTTTCAAAAAAGGTATTGACAAGCACGCGACTGTGTGGTATTATATACGGGTGTTGAACACACGCGGCTTTAGCTCAGTTGGATAGAGTGCCTGGCTACGAACCAGTAGGTCGAGGGTTCGAGTCCCCCAAGCCGCGCCATAACAAAAGGGCGTCCCTTTGGGGGCGCCCTTTTGCGTATCTGCCGCCGAGGCAGCTGCGCTTCAAATGCTTGAAAAGGAGTTCTGTTATGTCCTTTGAAATCATCGATTTTCACACCCACCCCTTTGCACGCACCCAAACCAACCTTTGCCTGCACAAGGAGGCGATCGCGCTGGACGCAGACACCACGCTGCGTGACATGGACCAGGCCCGCATTTCCACCTTTTGCGGCAGTGTGATCCAGCCCAACATGGACGAGGGGTTTGAGACGCTGCGTCGCTGCAACCGCGAGGCGCTGGCGCTAAAACAGCGCTATGGCAAGCGCTATATCCCCGGCTTTCACGTTCATCCCGATTATATTGAGGAGTCTGTGGCAGAGCTGGATTTTGCCAAGAAAAACGGCGTTTTTATCGTGGGCGAGCTGGTGCCCTACATGCACGGCTGGGAGGATTATTCCTGCCCCGGCTTTTCCGCCATCCTGAAGGAGGTGGAAAAACGAGGAATGCTGGTCAGCCTGCACACCATGAGCATTCCGCAAATGCAGCAAATGGCAAAGGAGCATCCGCACGTGAGCTTTGTTTTTGCGCATCCGGGCGAGAAGGCACGCTTTTTGGAGCACGTTGACACCATGAAGAAATACGACAACGTATATCTGGATCTGTCCGGCACCGGGCTGTTTCGCTACGGTATGCTGCGCAATCTGATCGATCAGGTTGGCGTCGAGCGCATTTTGTTTGGTACCGACTATCCCATTTGCAATCTTCAAATGTACGTGGGCGCCATCATGGGCGAGCATTTGACCGACCGCGAGCGCGAGCTGATCTTTTCCGGTAACGCCAAACGGCTTTTTGCGGGCAAAAACGTGTAATTTTCGCCCCGTTTTGGGGTTTTTTTAAAAAAGAGGAGCGAACGCTCCTCTTTTTTTACCGGATTTTTCCCAATGCCCGCAGCAGCGCGACAGGATCGTTTGCGGTGATCAGGCTGGCACCCTTTTTGATGCAATCCTGCACCTGATCGTCGGTATCCGCACAGTAAAGGTGCATGGGAAGCCCCTTGGCCTGATAAAAGGAAAACAGCTCGGAGCCGACAAGTCGCATATTCAGCCCAATGGCATCGTATACCCGATAGCCACCCTGCTCAAAGCGCGCCATCTGGAAATCCGGATAGCCCATGACATAGCCGCCGTGCTTTTCCTTTAACCGGCGAAGCGTGGGCAGATCGAAGGCGTAAAAGCGTGCATTTTCGAAAAGGCCGTATTCCTTTAACATCGAAACGGTTTTATCCACCGTTTCCTCGGTGTATTCCTTGATCTCCACGCCCAGCGCCATGCCGGGCGCACGGTCTTGCACCAGCTCCAACACCTCGCGCAAAGTGGGAACCGTGATGCCCTGCCCCAAATAGGTGTCCCCGAATTTTTTGGCGTATCCTGCGTCCAGCTCCTTGATCTCTGCCAAGGTCATATCCCGCACGTGGCGGTCTACTCCACAGGTGCGATAGCAATTGCCGTCGTGCAGCACGACCGGCTCGCCCTCGCGCGAGAGCCACACGTCAAATTCAAATCCGTCCACGCCAAGATCGATCGCCGCGCGAAAGGAGATCAGCGTGTTTTCGGGATATCGGGCGCTGTAACCGCGGTGCCCCTCGGCAAAAATGCGTTTTCCCATTCTCTTACACCTCACTTTTCTTCAAGTATAGCGCCCGCGCGCATAAAAGTCAAGCGAGAGGACAGAATAAAAGAGAATTTGAAAAACGAGGTGCAACATATCATGAGCGACAAAAACACAGTAGCCAAGACGCTTTCCTTTCTGATCGTTACCATCGGCATTTATCTTTTGCTTTGGCAAACACTGATCACACGTATCCAGCTGCCTGTTTACTACTATGGACGGCTGATCGAGGTGCTGGGCATGGGGCTGTTTATTGCCCTGGCTGTCAGCACGCCTATGAAATTTGAGGAAATGGGGATCGTCACCTCGCGCAAAACGCTGTTTGCCTCGCTTCGGCTGGCGTTTGTGCTGACGCTTGCCATGCTTGGCGTTTTGCTGATCGCAGCGCAGCTCTTTCCCACAACCCCCTTTTTCTCCTGGCGGTTAAAGGAGGATATTTCGCGCGTGACCTACTTTTTTTCCGCCCCCATTCAGGAACTTCTTGCAAAAAGCGTGATGTATTACAGCTTCGAGCTTTGCTTTGGGCGGGAGCACCCGGTGCTGATCACCCTGATGTGTACGCTGGTGTTTGGCATGTTCCACGTGGTATACGGCATTCGCATGATGCTGCTTGCCATGGCGCTGACCGTGCTGACCAGCTGGATGTTCCACCGCCACCGCTGCGTGTGGGGCTGCGCGCTGGTGCACTTTACCTTTGGCTTTTTCCCGGATTGCTTTGGCTTTATTGTGGGATAACTTGCATTTTCCCTCGTTCCGTGCTACAATAATGACATCAAAGCAAAAAAGGAGCGCCGCCATGCCATACCAAGCAAAGCAAGTGCAATCAAGCTGTGAAAGCTGCGAATTTTACGACTACGACGAATACACCGACGAATACTGCTGCATGGCAAAGCTGGACGAGGACGATATGCTCCGCTTTCTTAGCGGCAGGACTGCATCCTGCCCCTACTACCGCTTTTACGACGAATACAAAAGCGTGCACAAGCAGCTGTAACGTGAGGAAAAGCCCCGACCGGCGGTCGGGGCTTTTTTCAAAACACCAAAGAGCAAAAGCTATCCGCAGCTCCAACAGCAGCTGATAAACGCCGAGGAGCAGCTGCTTGCACAGCTGAGTCCCGCGCAAAAAAGGCCTATACGGTATTTGATCTTGCCCTGCGGCAGTTGGAGGGATGCCGAGCAGGAGCACACCTTTTGCCAGGGCTTTTCGCTTGGGGCAAAATTGATGCTGCAAGCGCTGTCAAAGCAATGAACAAGACCCCGGTGCCGTTCTTTGCTTGCTTTGCGCGACAGGATCGGCATCCATGCTCTGCGTATTCTTTTGCATTTTACCCGAAAAGCCTTGACTTTTGCCGGATGTGATTTTA
>JAZRFG010000120.1:0-2100 GCA_045661265.1 Eubacteriales bacterium | reverse complement strand
AGGACCTCGGCGTGACCGGGGCACTCAAACTCAGGAACAAGCAGCACGCCGCGTGCCTTGGCATAGCGGTTCAGCTGTGCGATCTGCTCATAGGAGTAGTGTCGCTCGGAGGGCAGCGCAGGAAACGCCTTGGAGGGCAAGCTGTAACGATCGTTATCCGCGATGTGCAAATGCAGGAGGTTGATCTTGTAGATATAGCAAAGATCCACGTATTTCAGCATCTTGTCGAAGGGCTGCCAGATCGAGCCCACGTCGATCATAAAGGAGCGGAATTCCTTTTCGGGCCAGTCGTGCACGGTCAGCGTCTGCACACGAAGCTCGCCTGCCTGGTACTGCAAAAGCTGCAAGGCGCTGGCAAAGCCATAGCCCACGCCCTCACGCGTGGCGGCACGGATCACAAGGCGACCCTCGGTGCTGTCAAGCACATAGGCATTGGCGGCAAGGGTGGCGTCCTGCACAAGAAGAACGCCTGCGTCGGGAGCGACGGGAAGCGCCTTCTCAAAGATCCGCTCAAAGCTTTCGCAGAAAGCGCCGACAAGATCGGACCAGTCCGACACGTCAGTATAAACGGCGCAATTGACGGCGTGATATTTCTCGTCAAGCACCTCGTATTTCTTCGGGGTAGGGATCAAATTGATCATGGGAGAACCTCCTTGATGGTGATAGTCCCATTCTATCATAAAACGCGCGGAATTGCAAGCATTTCCTCAGATTTTGGCACGCTTTTTTCTTATTTAATCAAACAGCGCCCCTACCATCTCCACCAGTTTGAATCTCACGCGATAGCCCGTCCCATCGCTACCCGTGATAAATCGATACTGCCCCTCGGTAAGCCCCGCTGCAAGACAAGCGCTCTCGCGCTCGGCACTCGCGGCAGAAAGACACATCGGCGGGAAAAGCACACACCACCAGTTCTGCCCCTCGGCCTCACCGATCATCACACGCAAGGAAAGATACTCCCCTGCGGGCAGAGCCGCGCTCTCATAGGTGCGGCGGGGATATTCCTCCTCGCTAAGCGTCACGCGCACTGTGTTCGGCGCTCCCTTTTGCAAAAGCGTTTGCTCAGCCACCGCCTCCAGCACACCCAGATTTTCCTCTAACGTCTGCCGTGCCGCCTCGCGGCTCGGCACGCCGTCCAGCAACACCTCGGTGCGCGCCAGAACCGCGTCCCGCACCTCCAGCTTCAACGCTTGATCCTCTTCACTGTCCGAATTGGCCAGCACGTGCAATCGAATCACGCTGTCATACACGCCGACAGCGCCCCAAACGGGCAAGATCAAAACCGCCCCCAGAAGCATTGTGATCGCCAGGCAAAGTCCCGTCCATTTTTTCATACCGTCACTTCCTTTCTTTGCACAAAGTGTTTCCCCGCGCCATGGTAGCTATTCAGAAAAAAGGAAGATTTTTCCATTTTTTAAAATGCAAAATATGCCTCTGCGTGAAAAAAGCCCCGAAACGGTGTCCGTTTCGGGGCTTTTTGATCAGAAGTCGTTGTTGAACCACTTCTCAAGCGAATCGTCGTTGGGGTTGCTGGAGGACGCCGACAACAGCTTGAAGAGCTTGTCAAACGCCTCGGTGTTGCGAATCAGCTTCGGGCGAAGCAGGGGGGAGAAGCTGGAAAGCGACTCCTGATTGAAATTCACGCCGATGCCGACGGGAAAGATCTTCATTTCCTTTCTCGCCACCATTTCCGACACCTCAGCCGAGATCTGCGAAATATCGTCGGTGGGGTCACCGTCCGTCATCACCATCAGGATCGGCTTATAATGCTCGATATCGTTATCGCGATAGTACTGACGGCGCTCCTTGAGCAGCTCAACGGCCTTCCTCATCGCGGTGCCAAGGGGCGTGCCCCCGCCCGCCGCAAGATGACGGAAATGCACGCGATCCACCGTGCTATAGCGGGACACCACGCGCACGTTGTCCCCCATCGTGATGATGCAAAGGTCGCAGATCTTGGCCGCCTTGGCGTCGTTTCTCACGTAATCCAAAAACGCGTCGATGTTGCGGTTGAGCTCGTCGATCTTCGGGCACTTGGTGCCGTCGGGATAGCGCATCGAGCCGCTGCAATCCAACACCAGACAGATTGGCACCTTTCGG
>JAZRFG010000119.1:0-5064 GCA_045661265.1 Eubacteriales bacterium | reverse complement strand
TGCTTCTTTAGCAGATCCCGCCAGAAGCTCTGGCTCAAGGGTGAAACGAGCGGCAACTATCAGCACGTGGTGTCCATCACCGCGGACTGCGATAAGGACGCGCTTCAGGTGATGGTGGAGCCTGAGGGCCCCGCTTGCCATCTTGGCACGACCTCCTGCTTTGAAAATCCCGTCTATATCAACGAGGAGAACCCCGAATTCTCGCTGGAGATGCTGATGAAGATGCTGGAGGGCCGCAAGAACGAGAAAAAGGAGGGCTCCTACACCACCTATCTTTTTGAAAAGGGCATCGACAAGATCCTCAAAAAGGTGGGCGAGGAGTGCACCGGGGTCATCATTGCGGGCGAGGCAGACGACAAAAAGGAAACGATCTATGAGATTGCAGACCTTGCCTACCACGTGATGGTGCTGATGCTGCAAATGGGGATTTCTCTTGAGGATATCCACCGCGAGCTTGCCTCGCGTCACGTCATTGACCACAAGGTCAAGCAGGAAAAAATGACGGGCGATAAGAAGTAAAAAGCACAACAAGGGACGGCGACGTGTGTCGCCGTCCCTTGTTTTCTTTTGGCGCTTGTCGGGAAGTGTCGGGGATAATATGGAATAAAAAAGGAATATCAAAAAACAAAAATGGAATAATTTAGAAAATAATTAGAAAAAGTAAAATAAAATCTGGAAAAAACGAAGAAACGCGAAACGACTCGAAAGGTCGCGCACACAAGAAAAGCGTGTGCATTTCCCGAAAAAGCAAAAGAAAAATCCCGCCAAAACGGCGGGATTTTGTCGTTTGTTGCGGAATTACTCCTCGCCAAGCACAAGATAGCGCACGGCGCGGCGATAGCCCTCAAATCCAAGACCTATATAGGTCTTTTTTGCAATGGGTGATACAAAGGAGTGGTGGCGGAACGCCTCGCGCTCCATCACGTTGGAGATGTGCACCTCGACCGTGGGGATATTCACGGCGGAAAGCGCATCTGCGATCGCCACGCTGGTGTGTGTGTAGGCGGCGGGGTTGATGACAATGCCGTCGAACTTTCCGTACGCCTCCTGGATCTTATCCACAATGCAGCCCTCGTGATTGGATTGGTAGAGCTCGCACACAGCCCCCACCTCGTCGGCGGCGGTGCGAATGAAATCGCAAAGCGCGGCAAAGCTTTGGTCGCCGTAAATGCCCGGCTCGCGAATGCCCAGCATATTCAGGTTCGGGCCGTTGATGACAAGCAGCTTCATAATACGATCTCCCGTAATTTTCTCATATTTTCCTCAATGTCGCGCGTGATGGGTAGCACGACGTCCGCCGCTTTCTTGTAAAGCGGCAAGCGCTCGCGGTAAAGTGCCTCGGGCGTTTTACTCTGCGAGAGCGGTCTGCCCGCGGTGGGCAGTCCCTCGGGGGGCGTGTCCAAAAAGATCACGCGTCCGTTTTGTGACAGGAGCGGCAGATTTTCCTCTCTTGTGACTACACCGCCGCCCGTGGCGATCACAAGGCCGCTTCCGCGGCAAATATCCGCTACAACCTTGGTTTCCAGGGTGCGGAAGCCCTCCTCGCCCTTGGTAGAAAAGATCTGCGGGATCGGGCGTCCTGCGCGCTTCACGATCTCCTCGTCCAGATCCACAAAGGGGCGTCCCATCTCAGCAGCAAGTAGCTTGCCAAGCGTGGATTTTCCGCAGCCGGGCATACCCACAAGTACCACGTTCAGTGTTTGCTTTTGGATCATTTGCGCGATGCGCGTGACCTCGCTGTCTGGGATCTGCTTGCCAAGAAAGATCTCGGCCGCGCGGCGCGCCTGCGACACCAGCATCAAAAGGCCGTTCGCGTGCGGAATACCGCGTGCGGCGGCATCCTGCAACAGCTTGGTTTTTGCGGGGTTGTAGATCGCGTCAAACACCGCCTCCAGGCGGGGGAGCGAGTCCAGCGAGAGCGGCGACACGCCGTTGCCGGGATACATTCCCACGGGCGTGGCGTTGATCAGGATCTCTGCATCCGCGTGGCGGTGAATATTTTCGTAATTGTTCTCGCCGCTTCGGGAAACGATCACGACCTCTCTTGCGCCCATATCCTCGGCAACGGCCACCGCCGTGCGGGAGGCGCCACCCGAGCCGAGCACGAGGACTTTTTTGTTAGCAAGCTCCACGTCAAGCGAGCGCACAAGATCGCAAAATCCCGCATAGTCCGTGTTGTAGCCCGCAAGCGAGCCATCCTCACGGCGTACCACGGTGTTGACCGCGCCGATGCGCGCCGCCTCATCCGAGATGTGAGCAAGATAGGGGATCACGGCCTGCTTGTAGGGGATCGTGACGTTAAAGGCGTCGTAGCCGCCGTTTTGCAGGAAATCGCCCAGCGCGCTTTTCTCCAGCTCCACAAGGTCATAGCTATAGTCGGCAAGTGCCGCGTGGATCTGGGGAGAGAAGCTGTGTCCAAGCTTCTCTCCGATCAGTCCCGCGCGCATTTTTTCTTTGTTTTTCATATTTTGTTCTGCCATCTTTTTGCCTTTTTGCTGTTTTTTACCTTTTCCAGATCCTCGCGGTCGATCCATTCCTCACAAAAGCCGCAACGGCAGCAGATATAGCGATGGACCTTGACGGCGCGCAGTGCGGAAATATAGATGTTGTTGCCCGCGCCGTAGCCGCCCACCGTGCCGTCAAAGCGGACGATGTCGGCACTTCCACATTTGGTACAAATTCTGGTATTTTTCATCACAGCACCTCGCGGTAGGTGCCAAGATAGCGGAACTTTTCACTGGTGCTTTCCAGCTCGCCGAGCAGGCGCAAAAGCGCGGGGGATTCGACGGGGGACTCCAGGTCGAAGTAGAAAAGGAATTCGAAATCATGCCCGGGAATGGGGCGGGACTCCAGCTTGGTGAGGTTGATGTTCATCGCGTTGATCTGCGCGAGCAGTCGGGAAAGACTACCCGGCTTGTGCGGCACGGTCAGAATGATCGAGGTCTTGTCCGCGCCGGGATAGATCTCGGGCGTTTTCGAAATGCAGATGAAGCGGGTGTAGTTGTTGCCGTTGTCCTGAATATCCTCGTCGATCACGTCAAGACCGTACAGCGCGGCGCATTCACGGCTGGCGATGGCGGCGACGCCGTTCTCGGCGCTTTTCACGAACGCGGCGGCCTTGGCCGTGTTGGCAAAGGGCGTCTGCTTCACGCCGTCCATTCTGGCAAGATAGCCCGCGCACTGAGAAAGCGCCTGACTGTGCGACACCACCTCGGTGATCTCCTCTTTCTTCACGCCCTTTTTGGCAAGCAGGCAGTGGTCGACCTTGAGGCGCAGAGAGCGCACGATATAGAAGCGGTGTTCTGACATCAGATCATAGATCTGCGTGACCGAGCCCGCGGTGCTGTTTTCGATGGGGAGCATGCCGTAGCGGCACTCGCCCGCCTCGATGGCGGCGAACACGTCGCCAAAGGTCTTGTAAAAGCTGACCTCGGGGCATTCAAACAGCTTTTCCGCTGCCTTGAGGGAGTACGCGCCCTCCGTTCCCTGGCAGGCCACCTTGGCGCGCGCGGGGAAGAGATAGGGCGTTTGCGTTCTGGCGTTTTCGATCTTAGCCATCAGTTTGGAGGAGGTGTTCAGCTTTTCGTGCTGATAGGCCTTGGAAAGCGAGAGCATCGTCGCGTAAAGCGTGCGGGTATAATCCTCCATATCCTCGCCCGCAAGCTCCGACACCTTGCAAAGCAAGGCGCGCTCGCGTGCGGCATCGGTAACGGGCATGCCGACCGATTGCTTGTAGGCCGCCACGTCCGCGCTCACCTGCATGCGCTCGCAAAACAGCTTCACAAGCTCGCGGTCAATGCGGTCGATCTTCTCGCGGGACACTTCCAGCGAGGGAATGTTTTTCTCACTCATTTTCACACTTCCTTTGCGTCGGGATCAAGGTAAAGATCAAGCACGGCAAGGGCGGCGACCGCCTCGATGACGGGGACGGCGCGCAGCACGACGCACGGGTCGTGGCGCCCCTTGACCGAAAGCTTGGTGTTTTTCATTTCGGAAAGGGAAACCGTGTCCTGCTCACGCGAGATCGAGGGCGTGGGCTTGAATGCGACACGGAATATAAGCGGCATACCGTTGGTCATGCCGCCAAGGATACCGCCGCAGTGGTTGGTGGCGGTGAAGACGCGCTTGCCGTCGGTGCGAAAGGCGTCGTTGTTCTCGCTGCCGCGCATCTCGGCGGCGGCAAAGCCCGCACCGAACTCCACGCCTTTTACGGCGGGAACCGAGAAAGCGAGTGCCGCCACGCGGCTCTCGACGCCGGCGAACATATGCTCGCCAAGGCCTGCGGGCAGACCTACCACTGCACATTCCACCACACCACCAACCGAGTCACCCTCGGCGCGGGCGGTGAGGATGCGATCGCGCATCGCGGCCTCCTTTTCGCTGTTAAGCAGGGGGAAGGGCATCATTTCTAGGTGAGCTAACTCCTCGGTGCCGATGTCTGTGCCAAAGCGCGCATCCTTGACGTCTGCGATCGCCGCCACGTGGGCGCCCACGGTGATGCCGCGCGTGGCCAGATACTGGCGTGCCAGCCCGCCCGCGATGCAAAGCGGTGCGGTCAGGCGGCCCGAAAAGTGGCCGCCGCCGCGCAGATCCACGTCGCCACCGTATTTTTGGAGCGCGGCAAAATCCGCGTGCCCGGGGCGGGGCGTATCGTAGATGAACGAATAGTCCGAGGAGCGCGTGTTACTGTTATAGATCACGGCGTGCAGCTCCTCACCGTCGGTCACGCCATCGGTAAGGCCGGACAAAAACACGGGAGAGTCCGTCTCCTTGCGGGGCGTGGACAACTCGTTTGCGCCGGGAGCGCGACGTGCAAGAAACGCTTGCAGCGCGTCAAGATCCGCGCGAAATCCCTTGGGAAAGCCCGTGAGTTTCATGCCGATCTGCGTATCGTGCGAGCCACCGTAGATGCTGATCTTGATATTGTTTCCGTATGAGGTTGCCATAAAGGGCTCCTTTCAGTGTCGGATCGCAGTTTTGAAGAAGGAGGGGAAGGATTTGTCCGCCGCCTGCGCGTCGGTGATGGTGACGTCGCCTTGGCAGACGGTGGCGGCAACGGCGGCG
>JAZRFG010000118.1:0-4688 GCA_045661265.1 Eubacteriales bacterium | reverse complement strand
TGGGAAAGGAGGCAGCATGCAAACCGAAGAAAAAAGACGGGAGCTTTTGCAAAAGGCAAACGAGCTGCCCCTTACCCCCGGCGTATATATGATGAAGAACGGCGACGGCAGTGTGATCTACGTAGGCAAGTCGCGTAAGCTCAAAAACCGCGTTTCCCAGTATTTCCAAAATAGCTTTAAGGGCTATAAGACGGAAAAAATGGTGGCAAACGTGGCGGATTTTGAGTATTTTCTGTGTGACACCGAGATCGAGGCGCTGACGCTGGAAAACACCCTGATCAAGCAGTACGCCCCCAAATATAACATTCGTCTGAAGGACGCGAAGTCCTATCCTTATATTAAAATCACGGCCGAGCCCTATCCTCGTCTGCAATTCACGCGCTCGCGGCAAAGTGACAAGGGGCGGTATTTCGGCCCCTATTCGGGCGCGTCGGTGGCGGGGAGTGTGCTGCATACTTTGCAAAAAACGCTGCGCCTGCCCACCTGCAACCGTCGTTTTCCGCGTGATATCGGCAAGGAAAGACCCTGCCTTTATCACCAGCTTGGGCAATGCTGCGCTCCTTGCACAGGCAAGGTGAGCGAGCAGGAGTATGCCGAGCTGATTCGACTCGCGGCAGAGATCCTGCGCGGCAACAGCCGCGACGCGGAGCTTGCGATCCGCGAGAAAATGGAAAAGGCGGCAAGCGAGGAGCGCTTTGAGGCGGCGGCGGTGCATCGCGACCGCCTGTTTGCCCTGCAAAAGCTTTCCGAGCGCCAGAAAGTCGTGGCGGATCCCGACACGGCCGAGGACGTGTTCGGCTTTTACAAGGATGATTACGGCGCTGCAATGTCCGTGTTCTACGTACGAGGAGGCGCGCTGGTGGATAAATACGAGACGGTGTTTGGGAGCGAGGAGATCCTCGACGACGAGGCGCTGATCTCCTTTGTGTTCGAGCATTATCGCCGCCGCACCGAGCTTCCCCCGCGCATTCTTTTTTCCTTCGAGCTTGGCGAGGAGGATCTGGGCACCCTTTCGGCGCTGTTCAGTGAGGCGGCGGGGCATAAGGTACAGATCTATACTCCGCAGCGAGGCGCGCGCAAGCAGCTTTGCGATCTGGCAGTGCAAAACGCCGCCGAGAAGCTGGCGGCAGCCCGCCGCGAAAGTGAAAAGAGCGACCAGACGATGCTGCGCCTTGCTTCTATGCTTGCCCTGGAGGTCGTGCCAAACCGCATTGAAAGCTATGATATTTCTAACTTTGGCAAGGAATATAAGACCTGCGGCATGATCGTGTGGGAGGGGGGCAGATTTGCCCGCGCAGATTACCGCACCTTCCGTATCCGTGATGTGGAGGGGACGGACGATTACGCCTCGATGCGCGAGGCGATCACGCGCCGTTTTGCGCACCTTTCGGACACGGACAGCGGTTTTTCCAAGCTTCCCGACCTCATTTTGCTGGACGGCGGCGCCACACACGTGGGTGCAGTCACCCGCGTGCTGGAGCAGATGGGCATCACCGTGCCCGTCTTTGGTATGGTAAAGGATGATTTTCACAAAACGCGTGCGCTTTGCACCGAGCACGAGGAGATCTCGATCGCGCAGGACCGCGCCGTGTTTACCGCGATCTACCGTATTCAGGAGGAGGTCCACCGCTTTTCCCTCAAGCGCATGAGTGACGCAAAGCGCGGGAGCATCAAGAGCTCCGTGCTGGAAAAGATCCCCGGCGTGGGCAAGGCAAAGGCGAAGTGTCTGCTTGCTCATTTCGGCGGTCTTGCGCCCTTGCGGCGCGCCACGCGGGAGGAGATCGTGGCAGCCCCCGGCGTAGGACCTGTACTGGCAGAGGCGGTCTATCAACATTTCCACAAGGAGGAGAGATCATGATGCACATTATTACGGGCAGCGCGCGCGGCGTGCGTCTGGAAACGCTCAAGGGCGAGCAAACGCGCCCGACGTCCGAACGTGCCAAGGAGGCCGTGTTCTCTATGCTCCAGTTCGATTTAGAGGGGCGTCGCGTGCTGGATCTGTTTGCGGGCTCGGGACAAATGGGCCTGGAGGCCCTTTCGCGTGGTGCTGCAAGTGCCGTGTTGGCGGATAAGGCAAGAGAAGCCGTTGGAGTGATCACGCGTAATGCGCAAAAGACTAAACTCTCTGATCGCGCAAGGATCGTCACAGCAGATGCGATGAGCTATCTCTCGCGCTGCGCGGACGGCCCGTTTCATCTGGTGTTCCTCGACCCCCCTTATGCGGCGGGGCTGTTGCCGCCTGTTTTGCGCGCTCTTTTGGATAAGGATCTGCTCACTGCGGGTGCCACGGTGGTGGCGGAGTGCGGTGCCCCCGAGGCGCTTTTTGGCGGCGATGAGGCGCTTGCCGCCCGATATGTCGTTCAAAAGGAAAAGCGCTACGGCGCGGCGTACGTCTATTTCCTCACGCCGTGCGGGAGGGAAGTATGAGTCACGCCTTGATACCAGGGAGCTTTGACCCCATGACGCTGGGGCATTTGGATATCGTGAAGCGCGCGCTTTCGGAATATGACCGGGTGACCGTCGCGGTCATGATTAACGAAAGCAAGGAATATGCTCATACGATCGAGGAGCGTGCCGAGATGGCGCGACTGACCGTCAAGGATCTTCCGGGCGTGCAGGTCGTCACGGACGCGGGGCTTCTGGTCGATCTGTTTGATCGCATCGGTGCCGACGTCATTGTCAAGGGCGTGCGAAACGAAAAAGACCGCGCCTATGAGGAAGAGATGGCCGCTTACAATCTTTCAAAGAATCCCCGCGCCGTGACGGTTTTGTTGCCTGCCGATCCCACTTGGGATACGGTGAGCTCCACCGCCGTGCGCGAAAAATTGGCAAAAGGGGAGCGTCCCGAGGGAATTTTAGCCCCCGCAGTGCTTGCCTATCTTGCGGCACGCGGTGAATGCCCCGCAAAATAAGGAGTTGCTTATGAAAAGAATTAAAATCTATTACGTGCTTCGTGCCGTGTTTTCCGCACTGGCTTGCGCGGCACTGGGTGCATTTGTGCTTTGGGCAGACGCCTATGCTACAGAGGTGTTTGACGTTCTGCTCGTGGCGATGGGTGTGTTGGCCGTGGCGTTCAATCTGCCTGTGCTGTTCCTCTCGCTTCGTGCCGTGATGCAAAAGAAAAGCTGGGAGTGGATCAACCTTGTACTCAGCGCGGTGTCGATCTGCTTTGGTGTGTGCTTTGCGCTGATTCCCCGCACCTCGCCCGCTATTGCCACGCTTCTGCTTTGCTATATTGTGCTGATCCCGCTTTTCCATATTGTACTGGCGGGGGAGAAGGGAAAGCAGCTTCACGCGGAGCTGCCCAAGATCCTCTTTGGTGGGCTTTTGCTGTTGGTGAGTGAAACCAAGAGCGAGGACACGATGTTTATGCTGCTCGGGGGAGGATTGATTCTTGCCGCCGCGCTGTATCTTACCGCTAAGCTGTGCCGTATGTCCAAGGCGTGCCGCCCTTATACCGATAAGATTGGAAAATGAAAAATCTCGCGCAACAGATGTTGTTGCGCGAGATTTTTTTGTTATATTTGGAGTAAAAAGATTTTCGAAAATCGAAAAATTGGAAAAATATCCAAAAAATATGGAAAATCAAGGCAGAACTCGGCAAAGCGCGTCGATGACGTCGCCGGCCATCAGGCCGTGTGAGCCACGTTCTTCCTTGGCGGCGTCACCTGCCATCGCGTGTATCAGCACGCCAAGCTCTGCGGCCGTGAAAGGGGGGAGCCCCGAGGCAAGCAGGGCAGCGACCACACCTGCCAGCACGTCGCCACACCCACCGGTGGCCATACCGCTGTTGCCCTTGAAGTTCAGCGAGAGATGAATGCCGTCCGTGACGGTGGTTCTCGCGTCCTTGAGCGCGCAAACGGCGGCAAAGCTGCGTGCCATCTGCTGGGCGGCGCGAATGGGATCCGTTGCAATCTGCGGAATGCTTTGCTCCAAGAGGCGCGCGGCCTCGCCCAGATGCGAGGTGAGGATCAAGGGCGCCTTGCAGCCGGCAAGGCGTGCGCGGATCTCGCCGCCGCGTGCAAGCTCGTTGAGCGCATCGGCATCCACAACCACGGGCACCTTGGCGCGCGCGAGCACGGTGTCCAGAAGCTGTGCGACCACAGGCGCGTCGCCAAGCCCCATACCGATGGCGATGGCGTCGGCGCGCTCTATCGCGGCGCGCAGCGCGTTCTTGTCAAGTGCTTCAGGGTCGTAGAGCGTGAGCAGCGCCTCGGGCAGCTGTGTTTGATGAATGATGCGATTTTCTGCGGGGGCGAAAATCTCCACAAGACCGGCACCCGCGCGGTAAGCGGCCTTTGCCGCCAGATACGCCGCGCCGCTCATGCCCACCGAGCCACCGATCACCAGCACGCGACCGAACGTGCCCTTATGCGCCCGTTGGGGGCGCGGGAGAAGGCGGGAAAGATCGCTTTCTTCCAAGAGACGCGCCGCGTCGCTTGGCACAGGGATACCGATGTCGGCAAGATGCACCTTGCCGCAAAGAAGCGTGCCGGGGAAGAGAAAATGGCCGAATTTGTAAGCCGCCATGGAAACCGTGTGTACGGCGCGCACTGCGCCGGCGCAGATGGCGCCCGTGTCGGCGTTGATGCCGGAGGGGATATCCACGGCAAGCACGGGAATACCGCTTGCATTGATTTTTTCGATCATCACGGCGATCCCGCCGTCGATCTCGCGGGAAAGGCCGA
>JAZRFG010000117.1:0-2685 GCA_045661265.1 Eubacteriales bacterium | reverse complement strand
GCGGCCTTGTGGAGAGCATCAAGAAAGGGGAGTTCTGCTGATGAATTACAATATTGCGCTTTTGCGCGGCGACGGCATCGGTCCCGAGATCGTGGACAGCGCCGTTCGCGTGCTGGAAAAGATCGGCGAAAAGTTCGGTCACACCTTTCATTTCAACAGATACCTCATCGGCGGCTCTGCCATTGACGCGTGCGGCGAGCCCTTGCCGCGCGAAACTGTGGACGGCTGCCTTGCCGCGGACAGTGTGCTGCTTGGTGCCGTGGGCGGCCCCAAGTGGGATACGCTCCCCGGAAATATGCGTCCCGAAAAGGCGCTGCTCGGCATCCGTGCCGCGATGGGCCTTTTCACCAACCTCCGCCCCGCCAAGCTCTATCCCGCACTTGCGGGCGAGTGCCCCTTGCGCGCCGATATCGTGGCCAACGGCTTCGATCTGATGATCGTGCGCGAGCTCACCGGTGGCATCTACTTCGGTGAGCGCGGTATGCGCGAGGGTAAGTACGGCGAGGAAGCATACGACACCGAGTGCTACAGCCGTATGGAGATCGAGCGCATCGGTCGCGTGGCTTTCGAAACCGCGCGCAAGAGAGGCAAGAAACTTTGCAGCATCGACAAGGCCAACGTGCTTGACACCTCTCGCCTGTGGCGCAAGATCATGCACGAGCTTGCAGAAGAATATCCCGACGTGACCCTTACCGATATGCTGGTGGACAACGCCGCGATGCAGCTGGTGCGCAATCCCGCCCAGTTCGACGTGGTCGTGACCTCGAATATGTTCGGCGACATCCTCTCCGACGAGGCTTCCCAGATCACGGGTTCGATCGGTATGCTTCCCTCCGCGTCGCTTGGCGACACCACGCGCGGCTTGTACGAGCCGATCCACGGCTCCGCGCCAGACATTGCGGGCAAGCATCTTGCCAACCCCATTGCTACCATTCTTTCTGCTGCGATGATGCTGCTTTACTCCTTCGGCCTTACCGCCGAGCACGACGCCATCGTGAACGCGGTGGATCACGTGCTGAACGCAGGACTTCGCACGGCTGATCTCGCCCACGGCGCTCCCGCCCTTTCCACCGAGGAAATGACGGACGCGATCCTCGCCCAGATCTGATATGACTACAAAAAGTAATACCGTCCGCGCCCTTTATCTGCGACTTTGCACTGTTTCGGTGTTCCGCGGCGTGCTTACACAGCCGCTTTTCGCCAGCTTTTTGGAATATGCCGCCGAACGGGGCGAGAAAACGCAGAAAATGCTGAAATACGCCGCTCTGGCGGAGGAGATCTACCGCGGTGGTGGAGATCTTACCGACTGCGTGCGCCGCGCGGTGTTTGAAAACGAAAACGTATACGTGACCTCGCTGACCAAGGGTCACACCTGCCACGAAAGCATTCTGCAATCCGCCGCGCGCGAGCTGGCGGTGTTCGGCGACCTTGCCGCGCTGACGGTAGCGGATTTTGCCGCCGATATGGAAGCACAGGTGGAGATCGCGGGCTTTTCCTCGCGCAAGATCGACCTTGCCGCCGAGTATGCGGCGCGCGTAAAAGAGATCGACCGCTATGGCTACGGCATCTTTGCCGCCTATGGAATGTTCCGTCTTGGCGACGGGCCGCACCCCGTGCTGGAGCCCATTCGCACGCCCGATGACATCTCGCTTGACAGCTTCATCGGCTACGAGCAGGAAAGAGGGAAGGTGCTTGCCAACACCGAGGCGTTCCTCGCGGGCAGATCCGCGGCCAACGTCCTGCTTTACGGCGACGCGGGCACGGGCAAATCCTCCACGGTCAAGGCGGTGGCAAACCACTTCTTCGACAAGGGACTGCGCCTGATTGAACTGAGAAAGGATCAGCTCTCGCTTTTGCCTTACGTGATGGGTCAGATCGGCTCGAACCCCCTCAAATTCATCATCTTCATCGATGACCTTTCCTTCCATCGCAGCGACGACTGCTTTAGTATGCTCAAGGCCGCGCTGGAGGGCTCCGCGTCCGCCAAGGCGGCAAACGCGGTGATCTACGCGACCAGCAACCGCCGTCACATCGTGCGCGAGACCTTCTCGGAGCGCGAGGGTGGCGAGGTGCATCGCAATGACGGAATGCAGGAGGCGCTCTCGCTTTCCGAGCGCTTTGGCCTCACCATTCTGTTTGCCCGTCCCAATCAGCAGCTTTATTTGCAGATTGTGCGAGAGCTTGCCGCCAAGCACAGTGTGAATATGCCCGAGAGGGAGCTGGAAACCAAGGCCGAGGCGTTTGCCCTCGGACGCGGCACGCGCTCAGCACGCTGTGCCGAACAATTTGTAGAAAGTCTACTGTAATCTTTTTTGAAAAGAGAGTGATAGAATGTTGACGCTTGATAACGTGTACCGCGCGGGCTACGTCCTCAAGGAGGTCGTGCGCAAGACCGACGTGATCTACGCCCCGAAGCTTGTGCCTGGTACGGATATTTACTTAAAGACGGAAAATCTGCAGGTGACGGGCTCTTTCAAGGTGCGCGGTGCCTACTATAAGATGTCCAAACTGACCGCCGAGGAAAAATCTCGCGGCGTGATTGCCTGCTCGGCGGGCAACCACGCGCAGGGCGTGGCGCTTGCCGCACAGAAAAACGGCATCAAATCCGTGATCTGTCTGCCCGATGGTGCCCCTATCTCCAAGGTCGAGGCAACCAAGAGCTACGGCGCCGAGGTGTGCTTGGTC
>JAZRFG010000116.1:0-8532 GCA_045661265.1 Eubacteriales bacterium | reverse complement strand
GATTGCGATCCACCTCGGGGCCACGAACCACAAAAAAGCACCGGTTGGGGTTTTTTTTCTCTTTTGGTGGCCCCGCAGGCTATGGATTGGCGAGGCATTTTTGCGCGGCAAAAATGCAGGAGTTCGAGAATTGCCGTGGGGCGTGGGGAGCGCCTTGCATAGCAAGGCATTCACCGAAGCCGAGGCAATTCTTTTTGCCGCCTGCGGCAAATGTTTCGAGGGCGGTCAAGAAGTGGCACCCAAACGGGTGCTTTTTTGCGTTTGGTGGGCGCGAGGGCGAGTATGCACGGAGCGGACGGCTTTACTTGAATATGACGAGATAGGCGATGGAGAGGACGATTAAATAGAATACCACATAAATCAGTATCCATTTGAAAAAGTCCTTTATAGGAACACGGTTCATAGTATCCTCCTTATGCGGTTACTCTGTTTCCAAAAATATGCGGACGGCTTCCTTGATGATCTGTGCCTGCGGGATCCCTTTGGCAGCGCATTTTTCCTTGAACGCCTGTGCGGTTTCCTTGGGCATACGCACGATGATAGAGTCATAGACTTTTTTGTTATAACGGTTTTTTACGGCCGAAGATGTCGTGGTCTTTCGTTTTTCGTTTTCCATAAAAACCCTCCTTGTTAAAAAATATTCTGCTGCAGATATGCTTCGACTTCTTTAATGGTGGCGCACATGGATTTCGGGATGCGGATCTCCGTCGTCAGCTTGCCGTTTTTCGTCGTTACCGCCCAATCGTTGGTGCACTCTCTGATGGTGTAATCATTCATAATGTTATCCTCCTACTCTTGACAAAAATATATTTTTTTGATAAAATAGGTCTTACGGGATGGGAGTTGTTCTCCCATCCCCGCCTAAAGCATTACTTGCTTTCGGTTGCCTTGCTCGACTTGGAGTTTTTAAGCGTAATCGTTATCTTAACACTTTGGACGGCGTTTTGATTGTTGATTGCTTCAGCCAAGTCTTGCAGGGCTTTTGTTATGTTGTCCATAGCCCTTACCTCCTTTCTGTATATATTATACCATACTTATTGCAGTATGTCAATAGGTTTTTGAAAAAAAGTTGAAAAAATTTCAAAAAAATAAGAGAAAAAAGCCCCGTTATGCGGGGCTTTTTTCATGTTCTTCTTTGAATTGGCGGATATAGCCGCTGCGGGCTTCGATATACCCTTGCTCACGAACGATGCAATTCCAGCCGAAGCGGTAGCCGAGGAACGCGGCAAAGCAGATGCTGAAGATCGTAAAGAACACGGACACGGCGATCGCAAGCGGCTCTTGGATATCGTTGCGCGAGATCTGCACGAGCTTGGATGCTACCGTTATCATAAAGCAGGTCACGGGCTTCAAAATGACGCCGACCATCTCGTAATGGTCGCCCGTTTTGAGCCCCTTGCGCACGTTTTTGTTGGCACCGCCTCCATTTGAGCGTTGCTCAAACCAACAAACATCGCGAGAATTGCCGTGGGGCGTGGGGAGCGCCTTGCATAGCAAGGCATTCACCGAAGCCGAGGCAATTCTTTTTGCCGCCTGCGGCAAATGTTTCGAGGATCCGGTGAAGCACCCGTTTGGGTGCTTTTTTTCATTTAAAGGCGCTGAAAACGCTGCGGGGAAATAAAAGGCGTGGCGCAGAGCTATAATATGAAAGAATGCGCCTTGCGCATCTGAATTTTGTTTTTGAAAGCAGGGGTGAAGCAATGTTGCCTGATGGTAGTGCGACCTGGTGTCTTTCCCGATCGAAAGCGGTGCGGGAGGTCAATGATCTTCTGTATTCCAATGCCTTTTTGCCGATCCTCGCGTTGCTTGCCGTGATCGGCCACGTGCTGGAGATCGAGATGGCAATCTATTGGATCTATACGCTGCTTGCGCTCTTTTGCGTGTTGTTCGGCAGAGATCTTTTGCTGCTTTTCCCGCTGACGGTCTGCTGCTATATCATGCCGAGCGCCCCGAACAACCCCGGTAAGCACGCGGAGTCGATCTTCTTTTGGCAAAATGGCGCTTACCAATTTGCCATCATGGGCGGACTGATATTTATGGCCGTGCTTTTTCGCATGATTTTGGATCACGAGATCGGCTTTCGCAACGTCAAAAGGACACATTTTGCGCTGCTTGGTGGCTTGCTGGTGCTGGGTTTGGCGTATCTGCTTTCCGGTGTTGGAAGCGAGGAATACGCCAAAAGCTTTCCGCAAAATCTGTTTTTTGCACTTCTGCAATTCGTGTCGGTGTTTGCGCTTTATTTTCTATTGTCCTTTTCCGTGAAATGGGAGCTTTGCGACAGGCGCTATTGGTTCTATGTGGTGCTTTTGATGGGGGGCGTGATCTGTGTCGAGCTGCTGTGGGCCTATTACGGCCACGGTGTTTTTCATGGCGCAACACTTAACAAGGCCGATCTTTACGTGGGCTGGGGGATCAGCAACAATATCGGCGTGCTGCTCGCTTTTGCGCTTCCCGCCGCGTTTTATCTTGTCAGGCGGGGCGAGCACCCCTTGCTTTACAACGCGGTTGCGATCCTGTTTTTTGCTTTTTCGGTGTTGAGTATGTCGCGTGCTGCCATACTGGGCGCCGGGGCGCTTTGGGTTGCCTGTGCCGCCCTTGTGATCCTGCGTGGGGAGAGCAAGCGTGCGAGGCGGATCACGCTTGTGGTGGGTGTGCTGTGTTTGGGCGGTGGGGCGGTCGCCGTGATCCTGCTTGGCGTTCTCTCACGCGTCTTTGCCGATGGTCTCGGGTCTTGGTCGCGCGTGCAGCTGTATCGCTTCGGTTGGCGGGTGTTTGGCGAGAACCCTCTGACGGGGACGGGCTTTTTTGGCTTGAACGAGTATGGCAAATACTATTATATCTGGGAAAAGCTGGAGGCGTTTTCCGCGGGTTTTCCCGACCGCTGGCACAGCACCGTTATTCAGCTGCTCGCATCCTGTGGCTTGGTGGGTATTTGCGCGTATGCCTTTCATCGCTATCAGAGTGTGAAAATGCTTCTGTGTGGGCGCAACATGGAAAGGTTGTGGATCGGCGCGTCCGTGGCGGTATTGCTTGGCCTTAGCTTGATCGACTGTCATTTTTTCAACGTGGGCCCCACGCTGATCTACTCCGCGACGCTCGCTTTTGCGGAAAACATGGCGTTGCGGCGGTGAATTTTCGCCAAAATCGCCATATCATCGGGCAAATATCGCATTTACACTATAAAATTTCAGACAAATTCAAAAAACATCGTCAACCCCCTTGCAAAAATTGCAGAATTGTTGTATAATGAATCAAATAATTTTAGAGCAAGGAGATTTTCGTTATGGCTTTCTATTACAGCGAACCTTCTCATACCTTTAACGAGTACTTGTTGGTGCCCGGCTACTCCTCTGCGGAGTGCGTTCCCGCCAACGTGTCCCTTAAGACCCCTCTTGTCAAGTTCAAGAAGGGAGAAGAGCCCGCGATTTCTTTGAACATTCCCATGGTTTCCGCTATCATGCAGTCCGTGTCGGGTGACCGCCTGGCCGTGGCACTTGCACGCGAGGGTGGCGTGTCCTTCATCTACGGCGCGCAGACCATCGAGGACGAGGCCGCTATGGTCGCCAGAGTAAAGAATTACAAGGCGGGTTTTGTAAGATCCGCTTCCAATCTGCGCCCCGATCAGACGCTTGCCGACGTGCTCGCGCTGA
Organism: Eubacteriales bacterium; assembly: GCA_045661265.1. Lineage (GTDB taxonomy): Bacteria > Bacillota > Clostridia > Oscillospirales > CAG-272 > Firm-07. The sequence goes on along the minus strand of JAZRFG010000116.1, from coordinate 4,882 downwards.
AGGAGGAGAACGGCTTCTCCACCGTTGCCATCACCGAGGACGGCACCGCTGAGGGCAAGCTGCTGGGCATCGTGACCGGCCGCGATTATCGCGTCAGCCGTATGGATCCCAGCGAGAAGATCGAAACCTTTATGACCCCCTTCTCCAAGCTGATCACCGCTCCCGAGGGCACCACCCTGAAGGAAGCAAACGATATCATCTGGGATAACAAGCTCAACTCTCTGCCCATCGTCCGCGATGACGGCACGCTTTGCTATTTCGTGTTCCGCAAGGACTATGACCAGCACAAGAAAAGACCCATGGAGCTGCTGGATGACCAGAAGCGCTATGTGGTTGGTGCGGGCATCAACACCCGTGACTTTGCCGAGCGCGTTCCCGCACTCGTTGAGGCAGGCGCAGACGTGCTTTGCATCGACTCCTCCGAGGGGTATTCCGAATGGCAGAAGATCACCATCGCTTGGGTGCGCGAGCACTACGGCGACTCTGTGAAGATCGGTGCCGGTAACGTGGTGGACGGCGAGGGCTTCCGCTTCCTTGCTGACTGCGGTGCTGACTTCGTAAAGGTCGGTATCGGCGGCGGCTCGATCTGCATTACCCGTGAGACCAAGGGCATTGGCCGCGGTCAGGCAACCGCTCTCATTGACGTTTGCAAGGCCCGCGACGAATACTTCAAGGAAACCGGCATTTACGTACCCGTGTGCTCTGACGGCGGTATCGTACATGACCACCACATGACTCTGGCGCTTGCTATGGGCGCTGACTTCATGATGCTGGGCCGTTACTTCGCACGCTTTGACGAGAGCCCCACGGCCAAGGTCAACGTGAACGGCACACTGATGAAAGAGTACTGGGGCGAGGGAAGCAACCGCGCTCGCAACTGGCAGCGCTATGACCTCGGTGGCAGCAAGAAGTTGTCCTTTGAGGAGGGCGTTGACTCCTACGTACCCTATGCAGGCAAGCTTTCTGACAACGTGCAGATCAGCTTGGCTAAGGTGCGTTCCACAATGTGCAACTGCGGTGCACTGACGATCTCTGAGCTGCAGGAGAAAGCGAAGCTCACGCTTGTTTCCTCTGTCAGTATCGTTGAGGGCGGTGCACACGACGTCGTTCTGAAGACTGCAAGCAAACAGGTCTAAGAAACAGAGATAAAAGGGACGCGCTTGCGCGTCCCTTTGCCTTTCTTGGAAATATAAAAGGGGAGTTTTATGAAAAGGATCATCGTTATCGGCAGCCCGGGGAGTGGAAAAAGCACGCTTTCAAGGGCGTTGCAGCGAAAGACGGGTATTCCGCTGTATCATTTGGATATGATGTACTGGAACGCGGATAAGACCGTTGTGGAGCGGGACGTGTTTCTCGCGCGGCTTGCCGCGGTGCTCGAGAGGGACACGTGGATCCTTGACGGCAATTACGCCACGACGATGGAAATGCGTGTGGCGGCGTGTGACACGGTGCTTTTTCTTGACTATCCGCCCGAGCTGTGTCTGGAGGGGATTCGAAAAAGACGCGGTATGCCCCGTAGCGATATGCCCTGGATCGAGCGCGAGGAGGATGTGGCGCTGACCGAGTTTGTTTGCACGTTTCGCGAGCAGCAAAGGCCGCGGGTGCTGGCGCTTTTGGAGAAATATCCTGAGAAGAAAATTTTTGTTTTTAAAACGAGAGAGCAGGCAGACGCGTTCCTGCAGGAGCAATAAAGAGCCGATGAGAAAGCTCATCGGCTCTTTTTTATATGCCAAAGCCGCCGGTCAGCGGATCCCGAAAAATGCCGAGCGTGGGTGTTCTAAAGGTGAAAAGGACAAAGGCGGCGGCAATCGCACAAAGGGTAGCGATTGCAAGCCCCGGGTATCTGCAATTTCGTCTGCGCTTTTTGAAAAGTCGGGTTTCAAACAGGTATGCCGACGCCGCAGACAGAAAAAAGATCGCAATATTGATCCAGTCGGGGGATTTGCCGATCACGCCGTTGCAGGTGTAAAAAATGACGGGAATCAGCACAAGTCCTTGCAAGATGCCCTTGAGCTTGATACACCAAAAATCCTCGCGATCCGCAAAAAAGCGGCGCTGTACAAGGGCGAAAAGCAGCATCGGCCAAAAGAGCAGCTTCATGTGCTCCCAGGTGGACTCGTTTACCCCTGAAAAGGGTGCGATCCAGCGGGCATTTCCGAGCCAGTCGTATAAAAAATGAAGAAGTGTACCAAACAGGGATGTTGTCGCAAAGCCCAGCAACTCCCAAAGCGAGATCGAGCGTTTCATATGCCACCTCAAATTCTTGTTTGGATAAATTGTATTCAAAAATGGGCTTGGATATGCGCGGCGTAGCAATAAATCCGGGCGGGAGATCTGTTGCCCGTTTTTATTGCAAGTCTTGCTTTCGAAAATTGCAAAAAAACGTAAAAGGTGTTGACAAAGAGCCCCGGTTATGATACAATACGATTATGCCTAAAATAAAATTGTTAAAATAATATCAAGCTTATAGGAGGGTCCATATGAAAATGGAGGTGTTGATGGCGCTGTTTTCAATGCTTGGCGCGCTCGTTGCTCTTGGCTTTGCAACGTTCATGGCGTGTAGAGTGTTGAAGTTCTCGGAGGGGAACAGTCTGATGAAAAAGATTTCTTCCTCGATCCGCGCGGGTGCCAACGCGTTTTTGAAGCGTCAGTATAAGATCGTGCTTGTATTCTTCGGCACGATGTTTGTGGTGCTGGGGGTAATGGCAATTTTCGATCTTCTCACCCCGTATGTTCCTTTTGCATTCCTTACGGGTGGCTTCTTCTCGGCTTTCTCGGGCTTCATTGGTATGAAGATCGCGACGGCCTCCAATGCAAGAACCGCCAACGCTTGTCAAGAGGGTCTGAACCGCGGTTTGCGCGTTGCCTTCTCTGCCGGCAGCGTTATGGGCTTTACCGTGGTGGGTCTTGGCCTGCTTGACGTTTCCATGTGGTTCATTCTGTTGAAGTTCGTGTTCAAGCTTTCCGCAACTGAGATCACGTCCTCGATGCTGACCTTCGGTATGGGCGCTTCCGCAATGGCGCTGTTTGCACGCGTCGGCGGCGGTATCTTCACCAAGGCCGCAGACGTGGGCGCAGACCTTGTCGGCAAGGTGGAGGCGGGTATTCCCGAGGATGACCCCCGCAATCCCGCCGTTATCGCTGATAACGTGGGTGACAATGTCGGTGACGTGGCAGGCATGGGCGCGGACCTTTACGAGTCCTATGTCGGTTCCGTGATCTCCGCTTGCGCACTTGGTGTTTCCGCATTCGGTGCGCTCAAGGCAATGGCGCTGCCCATGATGCTTGCCGCCGTGGGCGTTGTTTGCTCAATCCTTGGCAGCTTCCTTGTCAGAACCAAGGAAAGCGCCACCCAAAAGCAGCTGCTTCGCGCACTTTCCCGCGGCACCAACTCCGCAGCGATTCTGATCGCCGGCGTTTCCTTCCCGCTTGTGTGGTTCGTGCTGGGCGCTGAGAACTGGACGATCTACTTTGCCATTCTCGCAGGCCTTGTTGGCGGCGTGCTGATCGGACAGGCAACCGAATACTTCACCTCTGACACCTATAAGCCCACGCGCGGTCTGGCTGCGACCTCGGAAACGGGCACGGCAACCATCATCATCGGTGGTCTTTCTGTGGGTATGCTTTCCACGCTTCTGCCCATCGTGATCGTGGCAGCGTGTGTGCTGGTCGCGTTCTTCGTTTCCGGCGGTGCTACCAATGCTTCTATGGGCCTTTACGGCATCGCGCTGGCGGCAGTCGGTATGCTTTCCACGCTTGGTATTACGCTTGCGACCGACGCTTACGGTCCCGTGGCGGATAACGCAGGCGGTATCGCCCAGATGGCAGGCCTTGACGAAAAGGTCAGAGAGAGAACCGACGCGCTGGACTCTCTCGGCAATACCACGGCTGCGACGGGCAAGGGCTTTGCCATTGGCTCCGCGGCACTGACTGCGCTTGCACTGATGGTTTCTTATATTGATAAGGTAAAATCCATTGCTTCCAACATTGACCTCTCCGCGCTCAGCATCACCAATCCCACCGTTCTGGTCGGCTTGTTCATCGGTGCGTGCCTGCCCTTTGTGTTTGCGGCTCTGACGATGAATTCCGTTGGCCGTGCGGCACAAAGCGTGGTGAAAGAGGTTCGTCGTCAGTTCAGAGAGATCACCGGTCTTATGAGTGGCGAGGCGGAGGCAGATTATGCCAGCTGCGTGGACCTTTGCACCAAGGCGAGCTTGCGCGAGATGGTGTTCCCGACGGTCGTTGCCGTGGCTGTGCCCGTTATCGTGGGCCTTGTGCTCGGTTGGACGGGTGTGGTCGGTATGCTGGCAGGCGCCACCGTATCCGGCTTCCTGATGGCGATCTTTATGTCCAACGCGGGCGGCGCATGGGACAATGCAAAGAAGTATATTGAGAGCGGCGTGCACGGCGGCAAGGGCTCTGATTGCCACAAGGCGGCAGTCGTGGGCGACACGGTCGGTGACCCCTTCAAGGATACCTCTGGCCCTGCGATCAACATTCTGATCAAGCTGCTTTCGATGGTTTCCATCGTTTTCGCAGCCATCGTGGTCAACTTCTCGCTTCTGTAATTCGTGTAACAAAACAACCCCGAGAGGGATCGAACGATCCCTCTCGGGGTTGTTTTTTCTCTTTTCGGAGATTAACGGTTTTTCAATCGAATAAGGCCGTCACAAAGAAGTTCTTCCTTGGTGCGGTGGTCAACGGGCTCCAATTGGACGGAGAGCTTTTTGTCGGTGAGGCCTGCGGCGGTAAAGAGTGTGTGTAACAGCTCGATGGCGTATTTCAGCTTTCTGGGAGAGGATACGCGCATCAAAAGCGGTGTGCGCTCGAATTTTTTGGTGGAAGACATATCTGTCACACGGTATTTTTCGGGGACGGGCTC
>JAZRFG010000115.1:0-11450 GCA_045661265.1 Eubacteriales bacterium | reverse complement strand
TTTGGTGACCCCAGCGGGAATCGAACCCACGATTGCGCCGTGAGAGGGCGCCGTCTTAGCCGCTTGACCATGGGGCCTTATTCATTACTCGCATATTATATCACATCGAAAACAAAAAATCAACCCCTTTTTTAAAAATTTTTCAAAAAAATTTGTTTGCTTGATTTTTTGCGAAAAAACAGCAAAATCTTGCGCCAAAAAACTTGCCAAAACGCCCGCCTCGATGTATAATAATTGTATATGCCAAAGCGGGAAGGAGGAGAGCACCGTGAGAGAGATCGGCATCAATCTGAATATCAGACCCAACGTCTGCGCCATCGAGTTCATCACCAAGGCCAAGCAGTTTGGGTTCAACACCGTGTTCACCAACACCCCCGACGAGCGCGGATTGCACATCATCGCCAACACCTTGGCGGCGAACGGCATGCGTTACGAAAGCATTCACGCGCCCTTTGAGCGCATCAACGATATCTGGCTTGCGGGCGAGGCGGGCGAGGCGATGCTGGCCGAGATGCTGGTGGCCGTGGATCGCTGCCGCGAGGCGCACGTGCCGATCCTGGTGGTGCATCTTTCCTCGGGCAACACGCCTCCGCCGATCTCCGAGGTTGGCCGCATGCGCTACGTGCGCCTTCTGGAGTACGCCGCGAAGCACGGCGTGAAGATCGCGTTTGAAAACCAGAGAAAGCCGGATCGCCTTGATTGGGCTTTCGAGCAATTTGGCAGAATGTCCCACGTGGGACTTTGCTATGACAGTGGCCACGAGAACTGCTTCACCCCCGATGTGCGGGTGCTGCCGATCTACGGCGACCGCCTGCTTTGTACGCACATTCACGACAACGATTGTCAAAAGGATCAGGACCTGCACCTGCTTCCCTTTGACGGACGCGCCGATTTCGGACGTGTGGCGCGTCAGATCCGCGAGAGCGGCTATAAGGGCCCCTTGTCCCTGGAGATCCACGCAGAGAACACCGGTCGTTACGATTTTATGACCTTACAGGCATTTTTGGAGCGTGCCGCGCTTGCCATCAAGCGGCTGCGCTCGATGACGGATTTTTAAAGCGCCGCCGAGGTCCTTTGAAAAAAGGATCCCGGGGCGTTTTTTGTTGCAAACGGACGAAAAATGTGTTAGAATAAAGGAAGATAGAAAGGAGGGGGAGATCATGCTTCGTTTTTTGCATCTGGGAGATCTGCATCTGGATAGCCCCTTTGCCGGCTTTGCCCCCCGTGAGGCCGCCGCGCGCCGCGCGCGCCAGTACGATGCCCTGGAGGAGTTGCTGCGCGCAGGTGTGGAGCGTGGCGCACAGATGGTGCTGATCGCGGGCGACGTGTTTGACAGCCCCGTGCCCCGCGCCGAGGGGCTTGCCCGCTTTTACGGCATCGTGGGGGCGCTTGGCGTGCCTGTGGTCATCGCACCCGGCAATCACGACTATTATGAGCCGGGCGGTATCTGGGACGATCCTGCTCGCCCGCACAACGTGACGGTGTTCACCACCGCCACACTTTCCGCATTCGATTTTGCCGCGCTTGGCGTGACTGTGTACGGCTATGCCTTCCTTGCCGAGAGCGCGGACGCCCCGGATCTTGGGAGCGCAGAGCGCTTGCACCGCGGGCGGATCAATCTGCTGCTGGCACACGCCGATCTGGCCTCCCCCCTGTCTGCCTACGCGCCGATCTCTGCCGCACAGCTGGAGCGCTCCGGCTATCATTATGCGGCGCTCGGACACATTCACAAGCCCGTGCCCGTCAAGAAATGCGGCGACACCACCGTGGCGTACAGCGGCTTTTTTGCGGGGCGCGGCTTTGACGAGCCGGGCTGCGGTGGCGCACGTTTTGTGGAAATTGAGGGGCAAACGGTACGAGAAACGCGTCTGGAAAGCCGCGCGGACACCTTTGAGATCCGCACGCTGGACTGTACGGGCGCGGCGCACGGCGAGGATCTGCGCCGTGCTGTGAGCGCCTATCTGGAAAAAGAGCGCTTTGCGCCCGCCACTGCGCTACGCCTGTTGCTTTCGGGCGATGTCAGCGCGGATTGCCGTGCCGACACGGCGCAGCTGGCTCGTCTTGGCGCGGAGCTCTCGCTTTTTGAGGTGGAGGATCGTACGCTGCCGCTTTACGACGCGGAGTATTTGGAAAAGGCACCTACGGTGCAGGGCGCGTTCTACCGCGCGCTTCTGCCGCGTCTGCAAAGTGCGGACGCCGCCGAGCGCGAGCTTGCTGCCGAGGCATTGCGCCTGGGGCTTTGCGCGCTTGCGGGACGGGAGGTGTGAGCATGCGGATCTTAAAGATTGAAATTGAAGAGTTCGGCAAGCTGCGCGATCAGCTGTTCCTCTTTGGTGAGGGCATGAACGTGGTCCAGGGTGCCAACGAAAGCGGCAAAAGCACGCTGCTTGCCTTCATTCGCTTTGTGCTGTACGGCTTCCCGCGCAAGGCGGGGGCGGATGGCGAGGAGAGAGAAAAGAGACTTTCCTGGCAGGGGCATCGTGCGGCGGGACGCCTGTACGTATCTGTGGAAAAGGGTGAATTTTGCATCGCGCGCACCGTCACAAGGCAGGGCAGCGCCGCAAGAGAAAGCTTTGGCGAAACGCTGTGTGTGACCTCGCTTGCCAACGGCGAGGAGATCCCGCTTGGCGCGATGACGCCGGGTGAATATTTCACAGGGCTCCCCGCTGCGCTGTATGACAGCACCCTGTGCCTGCGACAGTCTGACGCCGCCAGGGTCAGCGAGCCGGGCGTGGGCGAGGCGGTGAACGAGCTGCTCTTTACGGGCAGTATGGGCGTGAGCGCCGATGCCGCCATGGACAAGCTGCGTCTTGCCAGACGCTCGCTGCAGCACCAAAAGGGACGTGGTGGACAGGTGGCCGAGCTTTCCGACCGCATCACCGTGACCGAGGACGCGCTCGCGCGCGCAAGACAGGACGCCACCGCGCTGGCCGCGTTGCGCGCCGAAGCGGAGCAGCATCGCGCACAGCTAAAGGAGCGCCGTGACGAGCTGGAGCACATCGCGGCTCTGTTCGAGCAATGCGCCATTGCTGATACGCTCTCGCACTTCGAGCGGGCGCGCGAGGCACAGGAGCTTTACGCCAAAAAGAAGGCGGATTACGAGGCGTTGCGGCTCAAGCACGCACCGCTGGAGCACGTGCCCGAGGCAATCCTTGGGGCCAAAACCGCTCTGCACGAGCGCGAGGCTGCACAGGCAGAGTGTGCGCGTATAATGCCTGAGCTTTCGCGCTTGCGCGCCGTACGCCACAACGATCAGATGCTGGCGGCAAACGATATCCTTGTGCAAAAGGGTGGTGCCGAGGTCGTGCTAAAGGATTTCCAAGGCGCGCGCAAAAAGCGCCGCTGCGCGAGAAAGGTGGCGTGGATCTTTGCCGCGCTTGCTCTTGTTTTTGCTACCGTTGTGGCACTAATTGCCACGGGTGTGCTGAAGTCGCTCGTGCAAGAGCTTGTGCCGGTGGGAGATTATCTTCCGCTTATTTGTCTGATTGGCGGCGGTTGCACGCTTGGTCTTGGCCTTGTTGCGTTGCTCTTTTTCCTGCGCGCGAACCGCTTCAGACGACGCGTGCGCGGCTGGATGAAGCGGTTGGGCGTTCGTCAGGTGCAGATGTTCCGTACCTATCTGGAGCAATCCGCCGCCGAGGCGCAAAGCGCCGAGGCGCACCGCGTGCTTCTTGGCGAGTGTGAGAGCGCGTATGCGGAAAAATACAGCGCCGTGTTGCGCGCCGAGGCGCGCGCACGCGAGGCGTTGGAGAGCGTGGGCGTCACGATGCCGGAGGATCCGGTGGCGGTTCCGGCCTGCCTTGCCGATCTGGAGTCGCGCTATCGTGCTGCCTATGACGCGTTGGTCGCGGCACGCTCGGAATGCGAGCGTGCGGGTGCCGCAAGGGATACCCTGACCAAGCTTTTGGAGGGGAAGAATGAGGGCGAGCTACGCGCGCGCTTTGTGGGCGCGGGTGTGGAAAGACCTGAGGATCTGCGCCGCAAGCAGACGTTCTTAAAGGAAACGATTGCGGGTCTGGAGCGCAAAAACGCGGAGCTTGCGCGCCGCGAGAGCGCGCTTGCCGCCACGGTGGGCGATCCCTTTGATATGGAAAAACAGCTGTTTGAGTTGCGCGAGCAGCACGCGCGCGCCACGCGCCGCCTTGCCGCGCTGGAGCTGGCGCTTTGCGCGATGGGCGAGGGCGTGCGCGAGCTTGGCGACGGACTTTTGCCCAAGGTTTGCGGCAGGGCGTCGGCGCATCTTGCCGTGCTGACGGGTGGCGCTTACCAAACGCTGTATGCCAGTGCTGACCTTTCGGTGTGCCTGGATAGCGACAAGGGGCCGTTGCCGCTTTCGCATTTCAGCGCGGCGTGCCGCGACGCGGCACACCTGGCACTGCGCCTGGGGCTTTTGGATACGCTGGTGGAGCATAGAGTCCCGCTTCTGTTTGACGAGGCATTCTCGCGCCTTGACGACGAGCGTGCCCATGCGCTGTTGCAGCTGTTGTGGGAGTATTGCTGCGCGGGCGGCCAGTGCATTCTGTTCACCTGCCATCAGCGCGAGGCGAGCTTCCTTGCCGGCAAGGATTTTACGCTTTTTGAACTGCAATAAAGAAAAAAGAGCTTGCAATGCAAACTCTTTTTTCTATAACTCATACCGTTATGCCACAAAAAAAGGAAGAACGCCGCGCGTTCTTCCTTTTTTGCATCAAAATTTGATCTGGTCGATGACCTTGCGCAGGCAATCTGCACTGTGGTGCAGCTTGGCAAGCTCCTCGTCGGACAGGGCCGAGGGGATACGGAACTTCACGCCCTCCTGCCCCACAACGGTGAGCAAGGACAGGCAGACGTCGGAAAGGCCGTACTCGCCGTCCATCATCGTGGACACCGTGAGCGCGGTATCGTTGTCGCCGAAGATGCATTTGCAGATGTGCACGGTGGCAACGGCAACGGCATAATAGGTGGCACCCTTGCGCGCGATGATCTGGGAGCCCGAGGAGCGCACGTGCTCCTCCACGGCTTCGCGGTCGAGCGGGGGGACCTCTACGCCGTGCGCCTTGACCAGCGCGGCGTATTTTTCGATATCCACCGTGGAAACCGAGGCCTGCGACCACGGAATGAAGGAGGAATCGCCGTGCTCGCCCAGCACGTGGGTGTGAATGTTCTGCTGGCTGATGTCAAAGTGCTTGGCAAGGTACGAGCGCACGCGCGAGGTGTCCAGAATAGTGCCGGAGCCGATGATGCGCGAGGCGGGAATGCTCGTGATCTTGTGGAAGACGTAGGTCAGAATGTCCACGGGGTTGCTGACGATCAAGTAGATCGCGTTGGGGGCGTACTTGGTGATCTGCGGCGCAATATCGCAAAGGATATTGACGTTGGTCTGCGCCAGATCCAGACGCGTCTGGCCGGGCTTGCGGCCCATGCCGGAGGTGATGATGACCATATCCGAATCCACGGCGTCGGCATAATCACCCGAATAGACGCGCGTGCCGGAGTAGAAGGGGGCACCCTGTGCGATGTCCATGGCCTCACCCGCGGCCTTTTCGGCGCGGATGTCGATCAGAAGAACGTCGTTGACAAAGCCCTCAACGGCCAGCGTGTATGCGATGGTGGCACCGACGTTGCCGGCACCGATAACGGTAACTTTTCTCATAAGCGTTCCCTATCTTTTTTATTTGCTGGTGACCTTCACCATGCTGTAAAGCTCGCAAAGCTCGTCATAGCGCTTGTCGGCAAGCTCCTTGATGCTTTGCTGCTGCTCGGGGGTGAGGGACTCCATGTTTCCGGGCTTCAGCGTCTTTTTGAAGTAGCGGTCTGCGACCTGAGAGTAGTTGATGTCCAGCGCCTCGATCTTGCCGTCGATCTCGCAAACGACAAGGTTGCTCTTGCCCTCCAGCAGAAGCTCCACTGCCTTGATGCCCATGCGGGTTGCGGTGTGGCGGTCACGGAGGGTGGGAGCGCCGCCGCGCACGATGTGTGCAAAGCGGGCAAAGCGAGTCTCTACGCCGGTCTCGGCCTCGATTCTGGGGGTAAGCACCTCACCGTACTTCTTGCCGTCGGGGGTGAGCACACCCTCGCTGATCACGATGAGGAAGCTGCGCTTGCCGGTCTTGACAAGCTCCTTGATGCGCTCGATCAGCTCCTTTTCGTCAAAGGGGAGCTCGGGCACGATGGCGGCAACGGCGCCGGCGGCGATGGCGGTGTAAAGGGCGATCTGACCGCAGTCGCGGCCCATCACCTCCACCACGTTGCAGCGGGCGTGGGATTCGCAGGTGTCACGCAGGCAATCCAGCATGCCGAGCGTGGTGTTCATCGCCGAGTCAAAGCCGATGGTATAGTCGGTGGCGGTGATGTCGTTGTCAATGGTGCAGGGGATACCGACGGTGGGAATGCCGCGGTTGGTCAGATCCGTCGCACCGCGGAAGGTGCCGTCACCGCCGCAGGCCACGATCGCGTCGATGCCGTGCTTCTTGCAGGTCTCGATGGCGGTCTGCATGCCCTCTTCGGTCTTGAATTCCAGGCAGCGGTTCGAATAAAGCATCGTGCCGCCGCGCGCGATGATGTTGGAGACCGAGCGGGGGGTGAAGGGGATGATCTCGTCGTGAATAAGGCCCGCGTAGCCGCCAATGATGCCGACGACCTCAACGCCCTCGTCCAGGGCCTTGCGTGCCACGGCGCGAACCGCCGCGTTCATACCGGGCGCGTCACCGCCCGAGGTTAAAATACCGATCTTTCGAAGCTTTGCCATTGCTGTGTCCTCCCTTATGTCGACTTTTGGCGAAATGAATACTTGATATAATTTTAACAATCTTTTGCCCGGGTGTCAATAGATGGGGGCAGATTTTACCTTTTAGACATAAATATATATACGATTTTAGTTGGATTGCACATCGAAAAGATAGCGCAGCGCGTCCAAAATGGCGTTCGTGGCGGCCACCGTGCGGATATAGGCGCGATCACGCAGGGGGGACGCGTTGAAGCGGCGTACCGCCGTGCCCTTTCCACCTGCTACGGCGAGATAGACCGTGCCGACGGGATTTTGCGTGTCACCGCCGCCGGGGCCGGCATAGCCCGTGGTGGCGATGGCGATGTCCGCGCCAAGGCGGGCTCTTGCGCCCTCGGCCATCGCCGCGGCGACCTCGGCGCTGACCACGCCGTGCGCTTCGATCAGTGCGGCGGGCACGCCGAGCAGTGCAGTTTTGCTTGGCGTCTGATAGGTCACCACGCCGCCGACCACAGCGCCAGAGCTGCCTGCCACGTCCGTGAGGCGCTTGGCGATCAGCCCCCCGGTGCAGGACTCCGCCGCGGCAACGGTCAAGCCCTTTTCAAGCAGGAGCTGTACCAGCGCGGCCTCGGGTGAGGGGGTGTCGATGGCGTAAATATACTCCCCGACGGGGGTCTGTTTGATCTGTTCCACCGCCCTGTCACAGAGCTGCGCGGCCAGCTGCTCGTCCTCTGCCTTTGCCGTCACGCGCAATCGCACCTCGCCCGCGATGCAGTAGGGGGCAACGGTGGGGTTGGCAGAACTTAGGAGCGCGGGGGGCAGCGCCGCTTCCACAGCGGACTCGCCCATACCGCAGATATGCACGTTGCGGCTGAAAAGGATCGCGCCGCAGCGCGGGCGCAAAAAGGGTTCGACCTTTTCGCAAAACAGCGGCTCCAGCTCGCGCGGGGGGCCGGGCAGCAGCACAAGGATCTTGCCCTCGTCGCTCACAAGCGCGAGCGCGGGCGCCGTGCCATAGTCGTTGTCAAACACGATCGCGCCCTCGGGCATCATCGCCTGCTTGCGGTTGTTCGGCGTCATCACGCGGCCCGTAGCGGCAAAATAGCGCTCGATGCGGGCAAGCGAGGGCTCGTGCAGCGCCATGCCGCGACCGAACACCTCGGCGGCGATCTCCTTGGTCATATCGTCCGCCGTCGGGCCAAGCCCGCCGCTGGTGATCACCAGATCCGCGCGGGAAAGCGCCGCGCGCAGATCCTCGGCAAGGCGCGCGCGGTTGTCCCCCACCACACTTTGACGATAGACGCCGATGCCAAGGGCGGCAAGGCGGCGGGAAAGGTAGGCGGCGTTGGTATTCACGATGTCACCGATCAAAAGCTCGGTGCCGACGCACAGGATCTCTGCGCGAGATAAGACGTTGTCCATAATGTCCCCCGAAATAAGAGTTCTACTCTTATTTTACCACAAAAGCCCGCCTTGTGGCAACGATTTTGCGCAATTCTTGCTTTTTTTGACGAAATGTGCTATGATATAGGGGAAGAAAATCCAAAAAGGGGGGTAACGGTATGGAAAAACGCTGCTTTTTGTGTCCGCGTGTGTGCGGCGCGCAGCGCGAGGCGGGCGCGCTTGGCTTTTGCGGCGCAGATGCGCGTATTCGCGTGGCGCGCGCGGCGCTGCACCCCTTTGAGGAGCCGCCCGTGAGCATGGAGCGGGGCTCCGGCACGGTGTTTTTCACGGGCTGCTCCTTGCGCTGTATCTTTTGTCAGAACAGTGCCATTCGCGTGCCCGAGTCCGGCAAGGCATTCAGCACGGAGCAACTGGCAGACCTGTTCCTTTTCCTGCAGGAAAAGGGCGCGGAGAATATCAATCTGGTCACGCCCACCCACTACGCGGATGGCGTGGCGGCGGCGCTGAAGCTGGCGAAGCCGCGCTTGCAGATCCCTGTGGTCTATAATTGCGGCGGGTATGAGCGCGTGGAAACCTTGCAAGCGCTCGCGGGGCTGGTGGACGTCTACCTGCCCGATTTCAAGTACGTGTCAAGCGAGCTTTCCGCCGCCTATTCCGCGGCGCCCGACTACGCCGAGGTCGCCACGGCGGCGCTTGCCGAGATGTACCGACAGGTGGGCGCGGTGCGCTTCGACGCGCGCGGGAAAATGACGCGCGGCGTAATGGTGCGCCACCTGGTGCTGCCCGGCTGCCGCACGGATTCGCTCGCGGTGCTGGAGCACGTGGCGCAAACGCTGCCCGTGTCAGCGATTCGCCTGTCGTTGATGCGGCAATATACACCCGATTTTGCGCCCGAGAGCGCGCCGAAAAATCTCAAGCGACGCGTGACCTCGTTTGAATACGAGAGCGTGATGGCGCGCGCCGTGGAGCTTGGGTTTGAGGGCTTTTTCCAGGGAAAGGAAGCCGCCAGCGCCACCTATACGCCGGATTTCACTCAAAAGGATCTTTTGTGCGAGTTTTTGGAATAAACCCAGCAACGGTATGAGAAACTACCGATAGTGAGGTGATGAAAATGCAGCAAAAAAGAGAGGATCCCGGCAAAAACAGCCGTGAGAAGGCAGGGACGAAGCTCCCGCCCATCATAACGCCCCCGATCCCGCCTGTGCCGAACCGCGCGTGGACGGAAATGAAAAAAGAAGAGAACGACAAAAAGTAAAAAAAGACCGCCAAGTGGCGGTCTTTTTTGCTTTTTTCAGTTACTTGCGTGAAAATCTTCTGGCGTAGTCGCAGCGCAGGCAAAGCGATTCGATGGCGCGGCGGTTGGTGAAATTGTCGTAGATCGCGCGGGCGCGCGGCGATTGCAGGATCTCGTCAAGGGAGGTGTCAAAAAGGTTGCCGAGCGCGAGCGTGCCCTCGGCATCAAGGCAGCAGGGAACGACCGTGCCATCGCACAGTACGCCGAACTGGTCGCGCAGGGCGTGGCAGAAGATATCCGTGTCGGCGGGGACGGCGGGGGCGTTTTGGTCGGGCCATTCAAAATGCTCGCCCCATTCCAAAAACACCTTGTCGCGCGCGAGGCGCACGCTCTCGCGGTGCGAGGGCGGCCACTCGCCAGGGAAGGCCTCGTGGAGTTTAGCCAGGATCGCGTTGTTTTCTTCCTCGCCCTCGCCGCCGATGTTCCAAAGGCGGAGCACGACGATGCACCCCTTTGCCGCGGCGCGCTTGGCAAAGTTGATGCAGTTTTCAAAGTAGCACGGGTCGGCAAAGGCGGCGTTTGCCGCGGGCGCGTGCAGGGACATACTGATCTTGTAGGGCAGATTTTCTAATACCGTTTCGCCACATTTTGCAAGAAGCGAGCCGTTTGTGGTGAGGATCGGGTAAAAACCTTTCTCCCACGCGCGCGTGACAAATCGCGGGAAGGACGGGTGCAAGAGCGGCTCGCCGAGCAGGTGGAAATACAGAAACTTCACCTTGCCCGCAAGGCGGTCGGTGAGCGTTTCAAACTCCGCGTCAGTGAGCATGCGCCGCGCGCGCTTCGTCCCGTGACAAAAGGAGCAGGCGAGGTTGCAAACGTTCGAAATTTCCAAATAGGCCTTGTCGATCATCGCGGAAGCTCCTTTCAGATAAGATGTATTTAATATAGCACAAAACGGGGGATTTGTCAATCGGCAGGGAAGAAAGCAAAAGTGGCAGACCGTTATGGAGGTCTGCCACTTTGCGGTGTCTTCAGTGCTCGCTGTTCAGCGCACTGATGTAGGTGTGCAGTACAACGGCCGCGAATCCCTTAAGGAGAACCGAGAACACAAAGCTCAAGAAGAAAATGCTTAAGCCGCCGATGATGCCGCCCAAAAACATAACAAGGAATGCGGCAACGGAGTTGGTGTTAACAGCAAGCAAAATTCCTATGATGAAGAAAAAAAGGAAGGCAAAAATGCCGCTAACGATGCCCAAAACAAACTCAATGGTAGAGAGCAAGGACAAGGTGTTGGAAAGCTTGCTGCCGTTTAGTTGGGGGCGGAAAAGATGCTTGTTCATAAAAGGACCTCTTTCTTTGTTTTTTGGTTTACAGTTTTATTATATCACAAAACGAGATATAAGTCAATATCTCAAAACGAGATTTTATATAATAGTCTCAGGGGGGTGATGACTTGCGCTTAAAAGATTTGAGAGAGGATATGGATCTGACACAAAGCGAGCTGGCGGCATATCTGCATATCAAGCAAAACACGTATTCGCAATACGAAAACGGGCAACGGCAGATCCCCATCGAGCTTTTGATTGCGCTTGCAAAATATTACAAGACCTCAACCGACTATTTGTTGGAATTAACGGATCTAAAAAAGCCGTATCCGCCCAAATAAAACCGGCCACCGCAGGGTGGCCGGTTTTCCTTCCTTATAATATATAAAAAGGCGCCGAAATACACAAAAGCAGTGCCGAAAGGGGGGGGATATTGAAAATTTGAGACAAAATGCATACTTCTTTACATAAATATACAATGAATTTACGACATTTTTGACTTTTTAAAAAAATAATTGAATTTTTATTCAAAAGGTATTGACAAATGCGTTTGTATGGTGTATAATAGCCCCATCACAAAAAACAATCGTGTAAGGAGATCACAATCATGAAAAAAATCTTATCCATTATTTTGGTTGCAGTAATGCTTCTTTCGCTTCTTTGCGTCGCGGGCTGCGGGGCAAAGGGCAAGTCGCTGGCACAGGTTAAGGAAGCAGGCAAGCTCACGGTCGCAACCTCCCCCGACTTCCCTCCCTTTGAAAGTCTTGAGGGCGGCAAGGTCGTT
>JAZRFG010000114.1:0-18123 GCA_045661265.1 Eubacteriales bacterium | reverse complement strand
TATGAACTTAGAGGAAAGACCGCTTCGCTCCGAGGAAATTTTCGACGGCGTGGTGGTGCATCTTTTCAGGGACGAGGTGGAGCTGCCCAACGGCAAGACCGCCGTGCGCGAATACGTGAGGCACGTGGGCGCTGTGTGTGTACTCCCCCTCACCGACACGGGTGAGGTCGTGCTGGAGCGCCAGTTCCGCTATCCCTTTCACCGGGTGATCGTTGAGATTCCCGCGGGCAAACTGAACAGCCCCGACGAGGATCCAAGAGAAGCTGCGCTGCGAGAGCTGCGCGAGGAGACCGGCATCGTCCCCGCCGAGCTGATTGACCTTGGCGCCTATTACGGCTCCCCCGCCATTATGGGCGAGCCCATTCGAATGTTTCTGGCACGCGGGCTCACGTTCGGCGAGCAGGAGCTGGACGAGGACGAGTTCTTAGAGGTATTTACATTGCCCTTTGAAAAAGCGATTGAGATGGTGCTTACGGGTGAGCTCCCCGACGGTAAGACCCAGCTGGCACTGCTCAAGGCAAAGGCATATATAGAAAAGGAAGGAAAAACATTATGAAACTGAACTACAAGCGCGTCATTTACGTCGGCTTCGCCTTTTTCCTGATCACGGCGTTCTGGCAGGCGTACGACACCATCGTGCCCAAGATCCTCACCGACAAATTCGGTCTGCCGCAGGTGTGGTCAGGCGCCATTATGGCGCTGGATAACATCTTCGCGCTGATCCTTTTGCCGATCTTCGGCGCTCTTTCCGATAAGGTCAGCTCCAAGCACGGCCGCCGCACGCCCTTTATCGTGATCGGCACCGTGGTCGCCGCCGTGCTGCTCGTCTGCCTTTCCATTCCCGACAACGCCCAGCTGCAACGCATCGAAAAGGTCACGGGCACTGAGGGTGCCGCCTACACCGAGGCGCTGGAGGAGATCTGGGAAAGCAACCCCAACGTCAGCTTCGACGTGGCCGGAGAAGCTGCCGAGGATACGCGCCCATTGCAGGACGTTTTTGCGGGCGACAAGGAAGCGTTCACCGCCATCACGATGACGGTAAAGGACGCGGACGGGAGCGAAGTGACCAACGATAAATACAACAACATCGTCGTGCCCGCACGTCAGGCGTACGCCGCCGCGCAGACCTCGCAAAGCTACGCGCCGCTGATCGTCTTTATGGTGCTTCTTTTCTTCGTGCTGGTGGCGATGGGTACGTTCCGTTCCCCCGCCGTCGCGCTGATGCCCGACGTCACGATCAAGCCGTTGCGCTCCAAGGCCAACGCCGTCATCAATCTGATGGGTACGGCGGGCGGCATTCTGGTGCTACTGCTTGGTATCGTCTTCGGCACGGGCAAGGCGGAAAACGCCCTGATGAGCTACACCACCTTCTTCGCCATCGTGGCGGGGATCATGATGGTGGCGCTTGCCGTCTTCCTGTGGAAGGTGCGCGAGCCGCAGTGGGCCGCCGAGATGCAGGCCGAAAGCGACCGTCTTGGCTTGGATGCCCCCGAGGAGCCCACCGAGGGCGCGACCGAGGCGCGCTCACTCTCCCGCGGCGAGAAGATCTCGCTTGTGCTGATCCTTGCCTCTGTGGTCTTCTGGTTCATGGGCTATAACGCCGTTACCAGCAAGTATTCCGTCTACGCGGGCACCGTGCTGAACGTGGACTATAACACCACGCTGCTCATCGCGCAGGGCGCGGCCATCGCCGCCTACCTGCCCGTGGGCATGCTCTCCTCTAAGCTCGGCAGAAAGAAGATGATCCTTGCGGGCGTTGCCATTCTGTGCGGCTCCTTCGTCGGTGCCTCTTTCCTGTCCGCCAGCAGCCCCGATCTTGTGAAAAACATTCTCATGCCCACCCTGTTTGCCACCGCCGGCATCGGCTGGGCAACCATCAACGTCAACTCCTTCCCGATGGTGGTGGAGCTTTCCCGCGGCTCGAATGTGGGCAAGTACACGGGCATCTACTACACCGCCAGCATGTCCGCACAGATCGCAACCCCCGTGCTTTCCGGCGCGCTGATGGACATCAATATGCGCACCCTGTTCCCCTACGCAGCCATCTTTGTGGCGCTCGCGTTCCTCACGATGTTCTTCGTGCGCCACGGCGACGCCAAGCCCGAGGCCAAGTCCGTCATGCTTGACGCCATGGGAGGGGACGACTGATGGCCTGGTATTTCCTGCTTTTGATCGTTCTTTTTGCTACCGTTGCGGCACTTTTTGCGCTGTGGCTCTTCCTTGTTGCCCCGCACTCCAAGAAAAAAGAAATGCAGCCCTTTCTGCGCCCCTATGCCCACCGTGGGCTTTGGGGCGAGGGCCTGCCCGAAAACTCGCTGGGCGCCTTTCGCGCCGCCGCCGAGGCGGGCTTTGCCATTGAGCTGGACGTGCAGCTTTCCCGCGACGGCGTGGTCATGGTCTTTCACGATTACACGCTGGACCGCGTCTGCGGTCGCGCGGGCAAGGTCTGCGACCTCGACGCCGCCGAGCTTGGCACTATCCCCCTGAACGGTATCGAAAACGAGTGTATCCCCACGCTTGCCGAGGTGCTTGAAACCGTGGCGGGACGCGTCCCGCTGCTCATCGAGCTCAAGGGAGAGAGCTCTGACACCGCGCTCGTCCCCGCCGCGCTCAAGGTGCTCGCGGGCTACGAGGGGCTGTGGTGCATGGAAAGCTTCAACCCGCTTTTGCTGCGCGCCGTGAAAAAGCACGCACCCCAAGTGCTGCGCGGCCTGCTTTCCACCGATTTGCTCAAGGAGAAGAAAAGCGGCTCGAAGCTGCTCAACTTCGCCCTCTCCGCGCATCTGCTCAACTTCCTTTGCCGCCCCGCCTTTCTTGCCTTTGACACCAAGTATCCCCGCCGCAAGGGACTGCGCGCAGGGCTTGCGCTATTTGGTGCCACGCCCTTTGTCTACACGGTAAAGGACGAGCAGAGCTACAACGCCTATCTGAGCGCCGGCGTGGCTCCTATCTTTGACAGCTTTTATCCCGATGACCGCAAGAGCGAGAAATAACATGAAAAAAGGACTTCTCACCCGCGCGCAATTTCTTGCCGCGATGCTTGTGTTCGGCAGCATCGCCGTATTTGTGCGAAACATTCCCCTGCGCTCTGCCGAGGTGGCGCTTTTCCGCGCCTATCTTGCCATTGCCGCCATTGGGGTTGTACTGTTACTTAAAAAAACAAACCCCGTTCGGGGGGTAAACGCCAAAACGCTGTTGTTGCTGCTGCTCTCGGGCGCGGCGATGGGCTTCAACTGGATTCTTCTGTTTGAGGCGTATCACTACACCACCACCTCGATCGCCACACTGTGCTATTACTTTGCGCCGGTGTTGGTGACGGTGCTGTGCCCTTTCTTGTTCCGCGAAAAAATGACCCTGAAACAGGGCAGCTGCTTCGCCCTTTCCACGCTTGGCGTGGTACTGATCGTGGGTGTGTCGGGGGCGGGCGGCGACAACCACCTCACAGGCGTGCTTTTCGCGCTGGGTGCCGCGGTGCTTTACGCCACTGTTGTTCTTTTGAACAAGGGCATTCACGGTGTGGACGGCATTCCCCGCACCTTTTTGCAATTCTGTGCCGCCGCACTGGTGCTCACCCCTTACGTGGCACTCACGGGCGGATTTGAGATCGGCACCATCACCGGGGCAGGTCTTGGCTTTTTGCTTGCCGTGGGTATTCTCCACTCGGGCATTGCCTACTGCCTGTATTTCTCCGCCCTGCACCGCATGCGCGGGCAGGAGGCGGCGCTACTCTCCTATGCCGACCCGCTGCTTGCCGTGCTCTTGTCGGTAACGCTGCTCGGCGAGCCGATCACCCCCTCGCAGATCCTCGGTGGCGCGCTGATCCTCGGTTTTTCGCTACTCAACGAGATCGAATGGAAGAAAAAAGACCGCAACGCGGCACAAAACTGAACGCGCGCCAAAAAAAGCAAGCAGACCCATAAAAAAACCACGAAGCGATTTTCGCTTCGTGGTTTTTTGTTATGCAGAGCGCAATGCCTCGATCGGATTCATTTTCGCGGCGCGGCTTGCGGGAAGCAAGCCAAAGACCACGCCGACGGAAAGCGAGAAAAGCAACGCCAGCAGCACTGTGCCGAGATTGAAGACAAAGTCGTATCCGATCAAAACAGATGCCAGATAGGAGCCGCCAAGCCCCAAAACAACACCGATGATGCCGCCAAACAAGCTGATGATGACCGCCTCGATCAGGAATTGCAGCAGGATCACCGAGGGGCGCGCCCCCAAGGCCTTTCGCAAGCCAATCTCACTGGTTCGCTCGGAAACGGTGACCAGCATCATATTCATGATGCCAATACCTCCCACGACCAACGAAATGACCGCAATGCCCGCCAGCATACCAAGTACCAGGTCGGTAATGGTCAACACCATGTTCAGTATCTCCTGCTGATTGACGACGCTGAACGCCTCGCCGCCCGGGCTGTTGAGCATCAGCGCACAGGTGTTTCGCACACGCTCGATCACCTCGTCGGCGTCGTAGCTACTGTTGATCTCTACGTCGAAGCTATCGGGCAAGCCCATAGAAAAGGTATACATTGCAGTGGTGTAGGGCACGATCACCGACGCGTTACCGGAAACGTCAATACCCACCAGCTGATTCATCACGCCGATGATGGTGCAGGCCGTGTTGTTGACCATAATCGTCTCGCCGATGGGAAGATAGTTGCCGTAAAGCTCTTTCCACAGTCCGTTGCCCAGCACGCAAACGTTGGCGCGGCATTTCACGTCGTCCACGGAAATGCTGCGTCCCCCTTGCATACCCGCATTTTTGGTATAAGTGGAAAAGTAAAAGTCGTTAACGCCAATCACGCGGGTCGCCGTGGTGTAGGCACTGTCATAGTTGCTGGAAGTCTTGTCCGGCAACAGTGTAATGGCGTGATAAGCAGAAAGTCTGGGCGCAACACCGTCCACCCCCTCCAGAGCAACAAAAAGCTCCAGTTCCTCCTCGGTAAAGCCCTTTTTGAGGGTCTTGTTCTCGATTTCAACGGTGGCACGGCTGCCGCCAAGGCCCGCCAACTGATCAATGACCGAGTCGGTCACGCCCTGGCCAATGGTCAAGAGCGCCAGGATAGAAGTGATGCCGATCATCACACCCAGCACGGTGAGGAAAGTGCGCATCGCATTGGCCCGCAGGTTGGAAAAGCACATACGAATGGTACTTAGAAAAAACATACGCCCACCCCCTTATGCCTGCTCCAGCGCTGCGTATTCCTCTGCGCTGTAAAGCCGCCCGTCCAGGATATGCACCACACGCGAGGCGTAGGATGCGATCTTTTGATCGTGCGTAATCATCACGATGGTGATCCCCTCGCTGTTGAGCGTCTTGAAGATCTCCATAATTTGCGCACCCGTGGCGCGGTCAAGCGCGCCCGTGGGCTCGTCCGCCAGCAAAATGCGGGGGCGGGTCACCAGGGCTCTGGCAATGGCCACGCGCTGCTGCTGTCCGCCGGAAAGCTGACGGGGCAGGTTGTGTGCCTTATCTGCAAGACCCACACGCTCCAGCTCCTCCATGGCGCGCGCCAAGCGCTTGGCACGCGGGACCTTGGCATAGACCAAGGGCAGCATCACGTTTTCCAGCGCGGAGATGCGCGGCAAAAGCTGAAAGCTTTGGAACACAAAGCCAATCTCACGGTTGCGAATGCGCGCCAGATCGCGCTCACGCAAGCCGTCTGCGTGGCGATGACCGATGACGTAGCTCCCGTCGTCCGGCACGTCCAGACACCCGATGATATTCATCAGTGTGGACTTGCCGGAGCCGGAGGGACCAAGCACCGACACGAATTCCCCACGCTCCACAGAAAAGGTGATGCCATGCAGCACGGGAAAGGGGACGTCGCCCATCATATAGGTCTTGGTAACGTCGGTAAGTGAAAGTAAGGACATAACGGTATCAGAACAGCGAGCCGATCAGACCCGCATCGGCAATATAGCGCAGAACGTCACCCTCGTTGAGCGTATAGCCGTCAGCTGCCGTGACGGCAGCGTCAACACCGGTGGAAAGCGTGATCTTGATATACACGCGCTTTTCCTTCTTTTCCGAGTCCAGCACCGCCACGTAGGGGCGCTTGGCATCATCGTAATAAATACAGTTTGTGGGTACGATCAGCGTATCCTCCACCACCGTCTTCTGAGCCGAAACAGTGACGGAATAGTTTTCCATCACGTCATCGCGCACAAGGTTGTCCTTTAGATCCACGCCAAGATAGGCCACCGTTTCATCCCCCAGGAACTCATCGTAATACTCATAACTGTCGTAGGTTATGCCGTCGGCTGCGCGGATCTGCTGGGGGAACACCAGGCGCCCGAGCAGCGTGAAATAGGAAATGCCGGAGACGATGGAGCCGGTTTGAATTTTAATAATATCCGCCACCAGCGTACGGCCGGAAAGCGCGTTGATGCCAACCGATGCATAGACGCGCTCCCCTGCCAAAAGGCGCGCGTTGATACCGGAAACGTCATACTCGCTGAGCGAGAAAGAAACGTAAAGCTCGCTGTAGGAAACGGTGAACAAATTGTTGTCCAGCATCAGCGTGTCACCCTCCTTCCAGTTCATCTTGGAAATGGAGAATTCGATGCTGTCCACGTGCTTCAGCTGTGCAAGGATCATATCGCCGATGCGCTTGCTGTCCACGGTAACGACGGCATCGGCATCCTCGATCCAGAACTCGCTGGGAAATGCGTTAGGGTTGATGTCGGAAAAGCCCTCGCGCAACAGCAAGGAAATGACGTACTCGCGCACGTCCTTGGCCTCAGTAGCGCCGGCAAGAACGGCCTCGTCATACTTTGTCTTTGCTCCCTGCCAATCGAAATAAAGCGGAGCCAGCTTGATGATATCCACACTCTCGCTCTTAGTGTCAAGGTTTACGGTCTTGCCGACCATTTTTTCATCTACCTCGATCACGCGGTAAAGGATCGGGCCCTGAGAACCGTCGCTGAGTAGCTTGACCAGATTGACGGTGTAATCGTTCTCCTCGATCTCCTCCAGCGTTTCGGCGTTTTCCAGCACCAGCGCCGCCAAGGGGAGCGGTGTAGAGAAGCTTATGTTCTTCACCACACCCGTAGAGGACAGATTGCTGGAAAGAGAGGCACGCACCACGGTGGCCTCGGCCAGCGTGCCGTTCGGCTTATCATTTGATAACACGACGGCCAGAACGATGGCGGTGGAAAGAATGATCACAGCCAACGCCGCACAGATGATCGGAAGACGAATAGACTTTCTTTTTTTCATCGTTGGAACCTCGCTAAAAATTAATACGCTGTAATTATAGCACTTTCCGCCTAAAAAGTCAAGGCAGGGTCCACCCTCAGGTGGACCCTGCCTTGACTTTACAGTGTTTCGATCACGTCGTCCATATTGTAAAGACCCGCGGGCTTGCCGCACATAAAGCGCGCGGCGCGCAGCGCGCCCGTGGCAAACACCTCACGCGAAGCGGCACTGTGCGAGAGGGTGACGATCTCGTTTTGTCCGCAGAACATCACCTCGTGCTCGCCCACAATGTTGCCGCCGCGCACGGCGTGCAAACCGATCTCGCCCCGCTCGCGCTTGCGGCGCACAGCGTGACGGTCGTATACGTAAGGATGAGGGGCGTTCTCGCAAAGGGCATCCGCGATCATCAGCGCGGTGCCGCTGGGCGCATCCAGCTTCTGGTTATGATGCTTTTCGATGATCTCGATATCGAAATCCTCTCCAAGCGTGGCCGCCGCACGGCGGCAAAGCGAAATGAGCAGGTTGATGCCAAGCGACATATTGCGCGAGAAGAATACGGCAACCTTTTCCGATGCCGCTCTCATCATCTCCAGTTCCTCGTCGGTGTGGCCCGTGGTGCAGACCACCAGCGGCGTGCCCGTACGCGTGGCGTACGAAAGAAGACCCGCAAGGGCGCTGTGATGAGAGAAATCGATCATCACGTCGGCGTGGCCGGTGAACTCCTCGGGCGAGGAAAACACGGGATAGGGGCTGGCGGCAGTGGGACAGACGTCGATGCCCGCCACGATACGGTCACCCGCGGCAGCAGCTGCCGCGGCAACGGCAGCGCCCATGCGCCCGCCGCATCCGCAAAGCAAAATATTCAGCATGGTAACTTCCTTTCAACAATCAAAGTGTAACGCTCAGATCAGCCCGTATTCGCGCATCACGCCCTTGAGCTTTTCCAGATTGGCGCTCTCCATCTCGCAAAGGGGCAGACGGATCTCGGGGCCGCAAAGTCCCATCAGCACGGACGCCGCCTTCGCAGGAACGGGATTGACCTCGCAGAACAGGGTATTCATCAGCTTGAGATATTTCAGCTGCATCTCGGCACCCTTCTTGAAGTCGCCTGCAAGACACGCGGCACACAGCTCGTGCGTTTCACCGGGCATAAGGCCCGAGAACACGGAAATGACACCCTTGCCACCAAGCGACATGATCGGCACGATCTGGTCGTCGTTGCCTGAGTATACGTCAAGCGCGTCGCCGCACTCGGCGATCAGCTCCGCGATGGCGGAAAGGTTACCCGACGCCTCCTTTACCGCAACGATGCGCTCGTGCTTGGCAAGCTCGCGGTAAACGGGGAGCGTGATGTTCACACCCGTGCGAGAGGGGACGTTATACAGAATGATGGGCTTATCCGTTGCCTCGGCGGTGGCAAGGAAGTTCTGAATAAGACCCTTGGGGGTCGCCTTATTGTAGTAGGGAGTCACGAGCAGCAGCGCGTCGCAACCGACCTCGCAGGCGTACTTGGAAAGCTCAATGCCATAGGCGGTGTCGTTCGAGCCAGTGCCCGCGATCACGGGCACGCGGCCCGCGGTATACTCTGCCGCAAAGCGCAAAAGCTCGCAGTGCTCCTCGTGGGTGAGCGTGGCGGCCTCACCCGTGGTGCCTGCCACCACAAGGGCGTCGATGCCACCCGCGATCTGGGTGTCGATCAGCTTACCAAAGGCGTCAAAATCAATGGCGCCGTTCTTGAACGGGGTCACAAGCGCGGTGGCTGCCCCCTCAAATACGGATTTCTTCAATTTGCTCATAGCTTGTTCCTCTCTTGTGGGAAAATTTTGCCGGGTTTGCAGGAAAAACACAGGAAAATAAAAAAAACTGGTTGAAAACCAGCTGCTGTTGTACTATAATATAGGTAGTGTGAACACACACCCGGCAACATACAGATAGCTCTCCATCAAATTTTGACGACAGTTCCACAGCTTTGAACCGTGCGAACCAGCAAGCGGCCCCCCGCGGGTAGCTCACTTCGGCACTCTGTGCTCCCGCAGGGGCTACAAACGGCTGCGGCGCCTTGCCCCAACGAGGTCGCAGTGTGCGCCTCTATCATTATATTATGTTTTTCCGACGAACTTCGTCCCCCTCATCTTATCACATCAACGCGCGCTTGTCAATCCCTTTTTACAAAAAAAGTCAAGCGGAAAGGAAATTATGTCCAATACAATCCTCAACAAACTCGCCCCCACCGACCTCAAGACCTCGGACTTTTACTATGATCTGCCCGAGGAGCGCATCGCCCAGCACCCGATGGAACAGCGCGACCACTCGCGTCTGATGGTGCTTGACCGCACGGCGCACACACTGGAGCACAAGCATTTTTACGATATTCTTGATCACCTGCAAGAGGGCGACGTATTGGTCGTCAACGACTCCAAGGTCATTCCCGCCCGCCTTTACGGCCACGCCGAGGGCAGACCCGAGGCAAAGATCGAGCTGCTTTTGCTCCGCCAGCGCGATCTTGACACCTGGGAGTGCCTGGTAAAGCCCGGCAAGCGCGCGCGCCTTGGGGCGCGTATGGTGTTTGGCGAGGGACTGCTCACCGGCACCGTCACCGACATCGTCGAGGAGGGCAATCGCTATATCCACTTCGACTATGACCGCGAGCAAAACACCAATATCTATGACATTCTGCACAAGATCGGCATGATGCCCCTGCCCCCCTACATCACCGAGCAGCTCAAGGACAACAGCCGCTACCAGACCGTCTATGCGCGCGAGGAGGGGTCTGCCGCAGCACCCACCGCGGGACTGCATTTCACCCCTGAGCTCTTGCAAAAGGTGCGGGACAAGGGCGTGGCAATCGCCCCTGTGATGCTGCACGTGGGACTTGGCACCTTCCGCCCCGTGAAGGCGGATCGCGTGGACGAGCACGTCATGCACACCGAATACATCTCGGTGTCAAAAGAAAGCGCCGACCTGATCAATGCGCGCCGCGCCGCGGGCGGACGCGTGATCGCCGTGGGCACCACCTCCTGCCGCACGCTGGAAAGCGTAACGGACGAGAATGGTGTCGTGCACGCCGTTTCCGGTGACACCGGCATCTTCATCTATCCCGGCTACCGCTTCCGCGCGGTGGACGCGCTGATCACCAATTTCCACCTGCCCGAAAGCACGCTGCTGATGCTTGTTTCTGCCTTTTACGACCGCGACCGTGTGATCGCGGCATACCGCGAGGCCGTGGAAAAGGAGTATCGCTTCTTCTCCTTCGGCGACGCGATGTTTTTGCAATAATTTCTGCATAATTCGCCCCGTTTTGGGGGATAATGCCAACATTGTACAGAAAGGGGATTCCTTATGCCTTTGACCGAGCTTCTCTCCGAGGTGGCGCGCGGCGCGCTGATGCTGCTGATCGCTGCCCTTGCCGTATATTTGTCGCTACGCTTGTTTGGCAAGATCGCCAAATTTGTGATCGGCGCCATCGTCGTGGCCGTCGTCATCTATTTCGTGTTCTTTGCCACCGATATTGCGGCCACGATAAAGGACGCCGCCGCGCAGCTCACTTCCCTTGCGCAAAAATTCTGAAAGGGGGCATAACGGTGCAAGAAAAACCGAAAATTCTCGCCGTTGTCGGCCCCACGGCCAGCGGCAAGACCGCGCTGGCCGTTGCGCTTGCCAAGGCGCTTGACGGCGAGGTCGTTTGCTGTGACTCGATGCAGATCTATCGCCAGATGAGCATCGGCACCGCCAAGCCCACTGAGGAAGAAAAGTGCGGCGTCATACATCACCTTTTCGACATTAAGGATCCGGACGAGCCGTTTTCCGCCATGGAATACGTCACCCTTGCCGAGCAAACGGTGGCTGATATTCTCTCGCGCGGAAAGCTGCCCGTTTTTTGTGGTGGCACGGGGCTTTATCTGGACGCCTTTTTGCGCGGCGGCATGCCGCAAACGCCGGGCGCGGACGAGGCGCTGCGCGCGCAGCTTGCCGCCTTTGCCGAGGCGCACGGCGCAGAAGCGCTGCACGCCCAGCTTGCCGGTGTGGATCCCGAAAGCGCCGAGAGTGCGCACCCGAACAATCTGCGCCGCGTGATCCGCGCGCTGGAGATCTATCGCCTCACGGGCGTGCCGAAATCCGAATGGGATCGCCGATCAAAGACCGCGCCCTCTCGCTATAACGCCGCCGTGCTGGGGCTTGTATTCGCCGATCGCGCCCTTTTGTACGACCGCATCGAGCGCCGCGTGGATCTGATGCTGGCGGACGGACTGCTGGCGGAAACCCGCGCGCTTTGCGACGCGGGCGTTTTCGAGCGCTCTGCCACCGCCGCGGCCGCCATTGGCTACAAGGAGCTGCTTCCCTACCTTGCGGGCACTTGCACGCTGGAGGAGGCCGTTACCGAGCTCAAGACCGCCACCCGCCGTTACGCCAAACGTCAGCTGACGTGGTTCTGCGCCAAGGACTACGTACACCCGCTGACCGTGGACGGAGAAAACGGCATACTTAAAAGTGAACAAATTGTAAATAATGCCCTGGCGCTTGCCGAGCGCGCGTGGAGTATGCTATAATTAGAAATAATTATTTTTACGCGCGAGAACGCGCGCCGCACGCGAGGGAGGTGAGCCGGTTGTCAACAAGACGCATCAACGTGCGCACGATCCTTCGTGTTCTGTGCCTTGCGCTGATCCTCACCGTGCTGACTCTTACGCTGGTGCGCGAGCTTTCCCGCTCCTCGGACGATTATTCCTTTGAGGTGGCGACGCTCGCCGAATACACGCACACCGACCGGCTGACGGGCTACGTCTTCCGCGACGAAGTCGCCCCCGGCAGCGCCAACAACGGCCCCGTTGACTATAAGATCAGCGAGGGACAGACCGTGAACGCGGGCACCGAGCTTGCTCTGGTCTATCGCGACGACACGGGCACGGACAAGCGCGAGCGCGCGGCCGCTATTGAGGCCGAGATCGCGACACTGCAGGCCACGCTGGACAAGCAATCCGATTGGAAGAACGCATATCTTTCCGACTACCCCGCGCTGATGCGCACTCTGGGCTGCGGTGACTATAAGACTGCTGATGCCCTTGCCGCCGCGCTCGGCGGCGCGCTCGGCGGGCGCGAATGTGCAAGGGAAGGCACCGCCGAGGCACTGACCGCACGTATCGACGAGCTGCAAGCACAGCTTGATGAAATGGTGGAGCACGTCAACGATCCCATCCTCGTTCGCGCACCGATGGACGGCGTGTTCTATCACACCGCCGACGGCTATGAGCAGACCTTTGGCACTGCCGCCGCTGAGGGCCTCACGCCTGAGGGGCTTGCCGCCCTGCTCCGCGCTCCCGCTGAGCGCACCGGCAGCATCGGCAAGCTGGCCGCAAGCGGCAAATGGTTCCTGGCCGTGCCCACGTCGCGCACGATCGCGGATACCTACGGCGCAGGCAGTGACTACACGCTACGCTTTGCGGGCGGCTCGCTGATCATGACGCTGGAAAAAATCACCCCTGCCGAAAACGGCAAGGACGCGCTGCTGCTGTTTTCAGCCGATGCGCTGCCCTCCTTCCTTTCCTGCTCGCGTGCGCAGGACGTGTACGTAGAGCGGCGGACGGTAACAGGGCTCTCGATCCCCGCGTGTGCGATTGTTGAGGATAGCGCAGTCTTTGTGATCCGTGACGGCATAGCGCGCCTTTGCCCCGTTACCCCGGTGCAAGCCGCACACGGCTGCGTGCTGATCCCCATCGGGCAGCATGACGGTGCCTTGCGTGAGGGAGATCGCGTGATCGTCAGCGCAAGACAGCTTTTCGACGGAAAGGTGATGGAATGATGCAATACATAACGCAAAATCTGGCTGCCGTGCAAGCGGAGCTTGCCGCGGCGCTTGGCGACAACGCCAAGGATTGCCGTATGCTGGCAGCGGTCAAGTACGCCGCCCCCGGCGAAATCGAGGCGCTCCTTGACGCGGGTGTGATCGACGTTGGTGAGAACCGCGTCCAGCAGCTCCTGGAGAACGCGCCGATCTACGCCACGCGTGACGTGCGCGTGCATTTCATCGGCACGCTGCAGACCAACAAGGTCAAATACATCGCCGACAAGGTAGATATGATCCACTCGCTTGACAGCGAAAAACTGGCAAAGGAGATCGAAAAGCGTGCCGCCGCGTGCGGACGCGTGATCGACGTGCTGGTGGAGATCAACGTGGCACGCGAGCCGGCCAAGACAGGCGTGATGCCCGAGGACGCCGAGACACTGTGCCGTGCGGCACTGGCCTGCCCCCATCTGCACCTTTGCGGCTTTATGACGATGGGCCCCGTTTTCGACAGCAACGCGGCCTACCGCAGCTACTTCCGGCAGACCGTGGCACTGGGCGACGCACTCTGGCAGACCCTGGCACTTCCCGGTAAGCCGCTTTACTCGATGGGCATGTCGCAAAGCTTTGTTCCCGCCGCCGCCGAGGGCGCCGACTTCGTGCGCGTGGGACGTCGGCTGTTTGCGGGACGCCCCGACACAACACTTGAAAAATAAAAAATTTCACATATTTCGGAAAGGACGGTATCCCCATGAGCATTTTCGGAAAAAAGCAAAAGGACAACAGATTTGACGAGGACTTCGACAACGACTTTTACCGCGGTCCCGAGGACGACGAGGACGTGATCGGCGACGATGACGACAACGACCTGATCCCCCCCGTACCCACCGCGCAGAAGCGCAGCGCTCCCGCGCGAGAGAACGCGTGGAAGCTGGTCAAGCCCCATAACGCACAGGACGGCCTTGTGATCGCGGATTACCTCGCGCACGGCTACACCGTGGTGATGAACATTGAGGCACTGGAGCGCGGCGTTACCGTGCGCCTTTTGGACTTCCTGCAGGGTGCCGTACACGTGCTGGGCGGCGAGCTTCGCCGTGTTTCCACCAGCACCTTCGTCATCTCCCCCCGCAAGGGTGAGATCACCGAGGACAGCCAGATCGCCCAGGAGGACGATGGCGTCGACTATCGCTAAAAGCCAGACGTACCTTTTGGCCATTCTCGCCTTTTTCGTCGGCTTCATAGAAATACTGGTTAAAAACAACAAATAATCGTTGGGAGAGTATCACCGTGAGGATCGCCCTTATGCTATTCGGCAACACCGTACTGGCGTTGCTTTCCGCCGTCGAGCTTTGTATGCTTGTGCGCGCGGTGCTTTCCTGGTTCCCCATACGGGACGACAATCCCCTTTTGCGCTTCGTCTGTATGGTGACCGAGCCGCTGATCGCCCCGATCCGCGCCCTGTTTGAGCGCCTGGGGTGGTTCCGCAGCTTCCCGCTGGATATGTCCTTTTTCGCGGCATTTCTGCTGCTTTCTGCCGTGAGCGGCGCGCTGGGAGCTGCACTATGAGCGCGGACGCGCTCCTCTTGGCGCGCGCCGAGGATCTGCTTGCCCGCGCTGAGAACGGTGAGATCACCTATACTGCATTTCTCACCCCCGCCGAGCAGCGCACGCTGACACGCGCGATGCCGTGGGCAAAGGAGAAAATGCGCACGGAGGGCGGCTATGCCGCAGCCGAGCGTGCGCGGATCCTCTTTCTTCCCCCGTATCTGTGGGAAATGGACGAGGACGTGCTGAACGAATGTCTTTGCGACGTGCGTGAGGAGTGCCTTGTGACGTTGCAGCTGCAAGGCAGTGGCTTTCGCGAGCTTTACCACAAGGATTACCTTGGTGCCGTGCTTAACTTAGGCATCGAGCGGGACGCGATCGGCGACCTTTGCGTCACGGGGCCGCACACCGCGGTGCTTGTGTGCGATCGCGTGATGGCAGACTTTCTTTGCGAAAATCTCACTCGCGTGGCAAACGACGCCGTAAAGCTTTCCCGCGTCACGCTTGCCGCAAGCTTTGACGGCGGCAGAAGATTTCAACCCCTATCCGACACAGTCGCCACCCCCCGCGCCGACAGCGTGGTCGCCGCACTGGCCAACCTCTCGCGTGAACGCGCGCAGGCGCTGTTCCGAGAGGGACTTGTCGAGATCGACTACGAACCCGCAAGCAAGCCCGATCAAACGCTTGGCGAGGGCTGCGTGATCGTGATCCGCGGCAAGGGAAAATTCATCATTCGCTCGCTTTCCGAGCAGACCAAAAAGGGCCGCATCCGCTTGTTGGCCGACAAATATTTGTAAACAATTCGCCGAGCGATCGGCGCACAGAGGAGTATAGAACAATGTCTAAAGATTACAGCGCATCACTCAATCTTCCAAACACCACGTTTGCCATGCGTGCCGAGCTCCCCAAAAGAGAGCCCGATATGCTCAAATACTGGCAGGAGATGGACCTTTACGGCAGCATGCTGAACAACGCGGCTGACAAGCCGTTGTTCGTGCTGCATGACGGCCCCCCCTTCTCCAACGGCAACATCCACATGGGACACGCCCTGAACAAGATTCTGAAGGACTTTATCAACAAATCCCGCGTGATGATGGGCTTCCAGGTGCCCTATATCCCCGGCTGGGATAACCACGGTATGCCCATTGAGTCTGCCATCATCAAGAAGAACAAGCTTGACCACAAGAAGATGTCGGTTTCCGACTTCCGCTCCGCGTGCGAGGGTTTTGCCCAGAACTTTATCGACATTCAGCGCGAGCAGTTCAAGCGCCTTGGCATCACCGCTGATTGGGAGCATCCTTACGCGACCATGACCCCCGGCTTTGAGGCACGCGAGGTCAAGGTGTTCGGCGAGATGTATCGCCGCGGCTACATCTACAAGGGCATGAAGCCCGTTTACTGGTGCCCCAAGGATGAAACGGCACTGGCAGAGGCCGAGATCGAGTACAAGACCGATCCCTGCACCTCGATCTACGTGAAGTTCCGTATGAGCGACGATAAGGGCAAGCTGGCAGGCATCTGCGACCTTGCAAACACCTTTGTGATCATCTGGACGACGACCACCTGGACGCTGCCCGGCAACCTTGCCATCGCCCTCAACCCCGTTGAGGATTACGTGGTGGTAAAGGCAGGCGCCGAGAACTATATCGTGGCAAGCGCACTTCTGGAAAAGACGATGAAGGCAGGCGGCATCGAGGACTATGCGGTGATCGCCACCCTTAAGGGCAGCGAGTTTGAGTATATGACTGCCGAGCACCCTTTCCTTGACCGCAAGTCGATCCTTGTGAACGCCGATTACGTCACGATGGAAAGCGGTACGGGCTGCGTGCACACCGCACCCGGCTTCGGTGCCGACGACTATCAGACCTGCCGCCGCTATAACATCGAGGTGATCGTGCCCGTGGACGACCGCGGCATTCAGACCGCCGACGCCGGCAAGTTCGCCGGTATGCGCTATGACCAGTCCAACGTCGCCATTCTTGACGACCTCAAGGAAAGCGGCGCACTTTTTGCCAGCGAGGAGATCGAGCACGAGTATCCTCACTGCTGGCGCTGCAAGTCCCCCATCATCTTCCGCGCGACCTCTCAGTGGTTCTGCTCGGTGGACGCGTTCAAGGACGACGCCGTGAAGGCGTGCGAGAACGTACGCTGGCTTCCCGCCTGGGGTGGCGAGCGCATGGTGCAGATGATCCGCGAGCGCGCCGACTGGTGCATCTCCCGTCAGCGCAAGTGGGGTCTGCCCATTCCCGTGTTCTATTGCGAGGATTGTGGCGAGGTCATCTGCGACGAAGCAACGATCGACAGCGTTTCCGCCGTCTTCGCCAAGAAGGGTTCGAACGCCTGGTTCGACCTGGACGCCGCCGAGCTTCTGCCCGCCGGCTACGTTTGCCCCAAGTGCGGCAAGACGCATTTTGTTAAGGAGCAAAGCACCCTGGACGGCTGGTTTGACTCCGGCTCCACGCACTTTGGCGTGCTTGCCGAGAACGAATGGCCCGCTGACGTATACCTGGAGGGCGCCGACCAGTACCGCGGTTGGTTCCAGTCCTCTCTGCTCACCGCCGTTGGCTCGACGGGTAAGGCACAGGCTCCCTTCAAGACCGTGCTGACCCACGGTTGGGTGGTGGACGGCGAGGGCCGCGCGATGCACAAGTCGCTCGGCAACGGCGTCGATCCCCTGGATATGATCAAGAAATACGGCGCGGACCTCGTCCGTCTGTGGGTGGCTTCCGCCGACTACCGCGTGGACGTGCGCTGCTCGGACAACATCTTCAAGCAGCTTTCCGACGCGTACCGCAAGATCCGTAACACCTGCCGCTTCCTGCTTGCCGACCTTTACGACTTCAATCCCGACACCGACAGCGTGCCGATGGCAGAGCTTGCCGAGATCGACAAGTGGATCGTGGCCGAGATGAACGAGCTGGTCAAGAACGCGCGCAAGGCGTATGACGATTTCGAATTCCACGCGATCTATCACGACCTGAACGACTTCTGCACCATTCAGCTTTCCAAGCTGTATATCGACATCACCAAGGACCGCGTATACGCGGAGGGCGCGACCTCTCGCGCACGTCGCTCGGCACAGACCGCGATGTACCACATCGTGAGCGCAATGACCCGCCTGATGGCACCCTTGCTTGCCTTCACCGCTGAGGAGATCTGGCAGGCAATGCCCCACAAGGCAAGCGATAAGACACAGAGCATCTTCCTCAACGAGATGCCCGCCTTTGATGAGGCGCTGTGCTTTGCAGACGTATCCGCACGCTTTGCCGAGATCTTCGCACTGCGCGAGCATGTGATGAAGGCGCTGGAGCTGGCGCGCGCCGAAAAGCGCATCGGTAAGTCGCTGGACGCCAAGGTCACCGTGTATGCTTCTGACGCGGCTCTCGCAACGCTCAAGGCGTTTGAGAGCGAGCTGCCCACCCTGTTCATCGTTTCGCAGGTGACGATTTGCGACGGTGCCGCTCCCGCCGACGTTGCCGTCGAGGAGGGCGCTCCCATCGCCGTGAAGGTGGACGCCGCCGAGGGCGAGAAGTGCGACCGTTGCTGGAACTACACCACCGCGGGCTTCCACGATGGCGAGGACGGATGCCTTTGCCCC